>FR891269.1:0-61285 GCA_000433755.1 Clostridium sp. CAG:465
TTTTGCTTACTGGTATTCCTTTTACATTTGAAGTACTACTTGATGTGCCATTTATAGTGGTTTGACTTTCAGGTACTCCTGCTTCATATCTTCCTATATAGAAGCCTCCATATTTTACTATATCTGCTGTTTCATCTGTAATACCATTTGGTAAAGTATCCTCACCTGTTGGTGCATTATCAGGAAAACTTGTATCTTTTATATATGTACTCTCAGTTACAGGCACCCATACAAATTCATTACCTTTTTTATCTTGTATTACGAACCCTGTATCTTTTCTTCCCTCTTTATACGTAAATCCTTTTGGTACTGGTACTCCTTCTACTTCTTCTGCTATTTTTTCTTTCCATTCAGATCTAACACTTTCACTTTTCTTTGTTTCTCCATCTGTTACCTCTGAAAACCATTTATACTCTGTATTATCCTCAGTTTCTCCTACCCATACTAATTTTCCTTTTATTATTGATACTTTTTCTTTATATTTCTTAGTACTTGGTAACTCTGTTACCATACTATCTCCTGATAGATTAACACTTGATTTATCAAAACTTGTTGGATTATCTGTATATTTTTTTGATAGATACATTGATAATTCATCCTGTATACTAGTCACATCTTTCCTAAATGTAGCTTCTTTTGCACTTGATACTGGGCTATTTTTACTTATTGTTAAAACAACTACTGCTGCAAGTATTATTATCACTATTATAGTTACAATTAATACTATTAAAGATATACCTCTTTTATGAGTTAGTTTTGTAAAATTATTTTTTTGCTTTTCTTTTTCTAATTTTTTCAATAATTATTTACACGTTTTTATTTTTTTTAAATCGCCTTAAATATCATATTTAAGACGATTTAATTATTTAAATATATTTTTTCTTCATTTTCTTTAATTGTTTTTTACCTTGTTGAAACATTTCTATAATATTAGAACTATTCATTACACCAACAATAGTTCCTGCAATTATACCCATTATAGCTCCTTTAGCAAAATCCATAAAATCACTCCTTTCATTTTTTATTATTTTTAGTTTTATATATGTTTTTTAAACTAGAAAATATTTCATAAAAACCTATAATGACCATAAAAAGATAAAAACAATTTTTCAAAATTTTTTCATCTATAATTTTTAATAGAAAAATACCACAAATACTTCCAGCACACACTGGGATTATTAATTTTAAAAGATTTTTAAAATCAATATTTTTATTTTTTATATTATAAATGGTAGTGGCAATACCAACTGCAATAAACATAATTAAATTATATCCTTGTGCTTGTTTATGTTCTAAAAGATTAAATATAGTGGTAAGTAGTATAAAAATACTACCTCCTCCTATTCCCATTCCAGCAACTATTCCACTAACAATAGAAATTAAAATTAAAAATATACTCATTTATTTATACTCCTCTTTCTTGAAAAAATTTAAAAACTGTAAGGCATACAAGCAAAATTCCTGAGATTAAATTTAAAATATTTGCTGGTATTTTTTTCATTAATTTAGTTCCAATAATTCCTGTAATGCATGCAATTAACACTAAAATTATAGCTGTTTCAAGTTTAAAATTTAATGAATCCCTATATCCAAAAATTGCAAAAAAGCTTGATATTGAAAGTACAGCTACACTTAAAGCTCTTACCTTATGAGTTTCAATTTTTAAAAAATATATTAAATAAAATACCAATACCTGTCCAGATCCAGCCGCAAAAATACTATTCAAAATTCCAACGAAAAAACTTACTACATAAATCATACTTTTATTATTAGTAAAATAAAAAAAAACATGCAAGAAATATCTTACATGTTTAAACTCTTAATCTTCTTTATTTGTATTTTCTTCATTATTATATTTTGGCGTAAAATCTAACATTTCATCTTCTAAATCTTCAATTCTGACATTAGAATTATCATTGTTTAAATCCAAATCTGTAGAAGATTCCATATTTTCATCATTATTTTTTATAATTAAGTTTTCATCTATACTATTTGAATTATCTAAATGTGCTTCATTTTCTTTAGTTATACTTTCTTCATTTTCTTCTTTATTTATATTAATATCTAAATCTTTTTCATTTAAACTTTTATCATCATTATTTATTATATTTTCAGACGTTAAATTATTATTGACTTCACTTTTTTCTTGTGTATTACTTATATCATTTAAGTTGCCATTATTACCATTTGGATTATTAAAATTATTTTGAATACCAGTAGGATTTCCATCATCTGTAGGTGTTGGACCCTCATTGTTGTTTTTATTTTTTATTATTTTGTAAAGGATATATGCTATAGTACTTCCAGCTGTAACTATAATTACTATTAATACATCCGTGCTTAAAAATCCACCAGTAACAGGTAATTTTTTATGCTCATTTGATACTTTTTTTTCTACAGTTTCATTATTCTTTTTTATTTTTACATCATATGTTTTGTTATCAATGATATATTCATCTGGCACCTCAACTTCTTGATATATATATTCGCCAGTTGGTAATGCTTTTGTTGTAGCTATACCATTTTCATCTGTAACTATAGCATCTACAATATCATTATTTGATTTATCAATTACATTAAATTTAGCATTTGCAATTGCAACTTTACTATCTTTATCAAATTTTATAATTTTTATATTTCCATGAGATCTTTTATTTACGACTTTTACACTAGCTTCTAAATTTTTAGCATTAATCTCAAAATCATATTCATTAGTATCTAAAACATATTCATCTGGTACATCAATTTCTTTATATTTATAATTTCCTAGTTTTAAATTATCTAAAGTTGCTGTTCCTGTAGAGTCTGTTTTTATAGTTCCAACATTCTTATTTTCACTATCTAAAATTTGGAATTTTACTCCTTCTATTGGTGAATCATTTTCATCAACCTTAATAATCTTTATTTTTCCTCTTACTTGAATATTTTTAACTTTTTTTTCAAGCATTTCATTATTTTTCTTAATTTTGAATTCATATTTTTTGTTATCTAAAACGTATTCAGGTGGCACTTCTACTTCCTGATAAAAATATTCACCTGTTGGTAATGCTTTTGTTCTTGCAATACCATTTTCATCAGTAGTTATTGTATCAACAACTTTATCACTTGATTTTTCTATTATATTAAACTTTACCTTTGAAACTGGCTGTTTAGTTTCCTTATCTAGTTTTATAATTTTTAAAATTCCTTTTGCTCTTTGATTTACAACTTTTGCACTAGCTTTTCTTACATTAGAAGTAATTTCAAATTCATATTCTTTTTCATCTAAAACATATAAATATGGTGTATCTATTTCTTTATATTTATACTTACCTACAGTTAAATTTTGTACTGAAGCTGTACCGTTTGCATCAGTTGTAACAGTTGCAACAACCTTGTTATTTGAATCCAAAATTTGGAACTTAACTCTTTCAATTGGTTTATCGTTTTCATCAACTTTAACTATATTAATAGTACCATAGATTTTTTTATCAACTATACTTTGCTCAACGACTTGATTTTGTGTTTCAATTTTAAAAGTATACTCTTTTGGATCCATATCGTATCCTTCAGGGGCCTTTACCTCTTTATACGTATATGTACCCTTACCTAAATCAGGTGAAGATGCTTTTCCATTTTTATCGGTAACTAATTTTGCAACTACTTTTTTATTTACATCATATATTTCAAATTCTGCTCCTTCAAGTGGCTTTTCTCCATCATCGCCTATTTTTATTAATTGTAGTTTTCCTACAATCTTTTCATTTGTTATTGTTTCTCTTATAACACTATTTTTTTCTGTAATACTAAAGTTTCTTGTTTGGGTATCCATAATGTACCCATCTGGAACTGAAACTTCTTTATATGTATATGAACCTTTTCCTAATTCAGGACTAGTTGCAATACCGTTTTCATCACTAGTTATTTTAGCAACTACATTACTATTTGCATCATATATTTCAAATACTGCACCAGCAATTGGAGTCTTTACTTTTTTTTCTATTTTTGTTATTTGAAGAACACCTTTTACTTTAGTATTTTTTACTTCAACCTTAGTTGTTTGATTCCTTTTTACTGTTACATTATAGCTTGCTTTTTCTATAATATATCCATCTGGAACTGAGGTTTCAGTTAATGTATAATTTCCAAGTTCAAGTTTATTAAAATTTAAGTTACCATTTGCATCAGTTTTACCTGTAGCTACTTGTTTTCCAGTTGAATCTAACAAACTAAATTCAGCTCCCTGAACAGGTTTTTTATCTTGATCTGATTTTACAACGGTTATATTTCCTTTACTTTCTTCCCAAGATGCTGTAGCACTACCTGATACATCAACCTGTTCTGTATCTAAAAATACAAAATTTTGCCAACTTCCTTTTCCATATATTACTCCAACATATCTATTTGCTGATCCCTTTACTGTTAATTTTAGGCTACCAGCTGGTAATGATTTATTAACTAAGACATATATTTCTTCATCTCTGGAAAAAGTGTTTTTAGATATTCCGTTTCTATCAACAATTGTTGTACCTTCAGGTTGTCCTGACAAACTTACTTCAATTTTATTTAATGAAGAATAACCTGTTACATTTACTCTATATGGTCCAATCTTTATTTGATTATCACTATATTCATAGTTAACTTTTGAGCTTGATGAGTCAAGAGCAAAAGTTCCTGGATTATAACTTTTACTAAGTAATTGATTTGCAACTCTTTTTCCATTTGTAACCATTTCATCAGTATACACGCTATATTTTAAATTTGGTTGTAATTTATTCATATCAAAGTATAATCCTTTAGTATCTGAAGTTCCATTTACAGCAGTCCACACTGCCATTTGTGTTGCAAGGTAAGCTTCTTCATCATTAGGAAGTCCTAACTGTGATGCAGATTTTGCAGGATATCCATTCATAAGAACAGCCACAACTTTATTTGATTTTACATTTCCAATATATTGAAGTCCTGTTCCATTTGGTGGATTCTTTACATCATGATCAATGCAATATGCAACATGACCACCCATCCATGATATTGCATAATAACTATATGAGTTATGGTTATTATCAAAAGCATATGGATGTTGTATACCGTCTTTAAATGTATATACCAATGTTTCTCTTCCTGCTTTTAGGAAAAATGGATTTACATCTACAAGCATTATTACTGTAAGAATTGCAGTAATAATTATTTTTGCTTTAGTATTCCTTAATTTAGATAAGCCACTTCCTACCTTTTTTAATATTTTTTTCATACGTATTCCTCCAAATATATCATCTATATATTTATGTTGCAATCATTCTAGCATAAATAATTGCACTAGTCAAAGCATTATGTTATCTTCTTTTGCTATTTTACTTGCTTTTGTATATAACTTTGTCGGCTATTTTCGTGTTTTATTTGAAATATTACATTTTCATTAAATCTATGACTTGTTTTTGTAAAATTTCCATACAAGTATTGATATTGCTGAGGAAATCGTTATTTTTACTTTTTTGCACAATATAAAGGCATGTAAAATTTTATAAAATACATGCCTTTATTTATTATTCTTCTATTATATAATTTTTATACTTTCCATAGTCTTTTTTATTTAAACATATCTCTATTAATGTTCCATCATTTGTGTACTGAGTAGATATAAAATCATACTTTTCCTTTAAATATGACACAATATCTCCCCTTTTAAAAGGAATTTGCATTTTACATGTTACATATTCTTTAAAAATATTATTTGAAATTACATTAATAAGCTCATTTATTCCAATATTGTTTTTTGCAGATATACATACTTTATTTCCATCAACATATGGTAATTTGCTATCATTAACCTTATCGCATTTATTAAATACATAAATTACAGGAATATTATCTGCTCCAATTTCTTTTAATGTGCTATTTGTCACTCGGATATTTTCTTCATAATCCTCGTCAGAAAAATCAACAACATGAAGTAACAAATCTGAATTTTTTACTTCATCTAATGTACTTCTAAATGCTTTTATAAGCATATGAGGAAGTTCACGTATAAATCCAACTGTATCAGATAATAAAAACTCTTTTCCATCTTTAATTTTTATTTTTCGTATACTTGTTTCAAGTGTTGCAAATAGCATATCTTCTTCATATACTTTTTTAGATTCATCAGAAAGTGATAAATCCACAAGAGCATTTAGTAATGTAGATTTGCCAGCATTTGTATATCCAACAAGAGAAACTAAAGGAATCTGGGAGTCGCTTCTTTTTCTTCTTTGTATGTTTCTTCTTGTTTCAATTTCTGAAAGCTCTTTATTTAATTTGCTAATTCTATCTTCTATTATTCTTCTATCTAATTCAATCTGTTTTTCTCCACTACCTTTATTGCTAAATCCGCTTCCACCGCCTTGTCTTCCAAGAGACAAATGAAGTCCTGAAAGTCTTGGAAGCATATATCTAAGTTTTGCAATCTCAACTTGCATTTTAGCTTCATTAGTCTTAGCTCTTAGTGCAAATATATTCAGTATTATTGATGTTCTATCTAAAATTTGAATATCTAATTTTAATTCTAAATTCTTTAGTTGAGAAGGAGAAAGCTCATTGTTAAAAACTACTAAGTCAGGATGTAATTCGTTAATTTTATCTTTTATTTCTTCCAATTTTCCACTTCCAACATAAAAAGCAGAATTAATTTCTTTTAAATTTTGCACAATGCTTCCTATTGGTAGCATTTGACATGCTTTTACAAGTTCTTCTAATTCACTCATTGATTTAAAAAAATAAAATTCATCATTTAAATTTACTCCTACAAGTAAAACTTTTTGTTTTTCTTCCATAAAAAATACCTCTATATATAAATTTTACATTATATATAGAAGTATACCATACTTTTAAACTTTTGAATATATTTTATATATTATTTATTAAAATTTAATGTATAATTTCTTGTACTCTTCCAACTTGACCATCTTCAAGTCTAACCTTAATACCTCTTGGATGAACAGCACTATTAGTCAAAATATCTTTTACAATACCTTCTGTTAAAACACCTGTAGGTTGATCTTTTTTTAGTACAATTTTTACTTTTATTCCAGGCTTTATATTACTTCTAATTTGATTTTCCAAAACTATCACCTAGATTATTATAACATATAAATATAATATTTAATATATTTTTTAAATATAATTACTTTTTTTATCTAATTTAATTCTTAAATTTTGAATTATATCGTTACTATTTATAATTTTAGTGCAACAAAAATACTCATGTTCTTTCATATAACAATCTTTATATGATATTCTAAATATTCTTTCATCTTTTTTATTATATAAATAACTTTTTACTAAATAAAATTTAGTTATCTTATTACTCGTAAAGCCACAATCAAATTTTTTATATACATCCCTTGAAAATTCATTTATTCTTAATGTATCATCAAAATATGTAAGTTCTATAAATAAAGACTCATTAACTTTTAAATTACAATTATACGCCTTAAAAGGAAAATAACTTTCCGGAAACTGTTCTATCCTTAAATCATATGCATCACTTTTTCCCACATTTGTAAGTTTTATTCCCCATTTAGAATTATCCATATATGCTTCATATGCTTTTAATTTTCTTAAAAATTCATTGTTATATTCAAAACATTTTAATAGTTTTTCAATTTCCTCTTTTCTAAAGAAGTTAGAACTATTATTATCAAATTTTTTTCTATATTCTTTAACAATATTTTCTAATAATTTAGTCGTAAGAATTGTATCAGTATATCCATTATATATTAAAAACTCTTTTAATTCATTATCAAGATCTCTTTGCTTTTTATAATAGCCTTTTAACTTTATTGTTTTTTTATTATATATTTTTTCATGTGTATTTATACCATGTTCAGTATGTACAAGTAATATCCTAGGTATTTCTTTTTTCTTATCAAAATGTTTGGTTATACAAAAGGTAATTACTGCAATTAAAATTGGCAGAAAAAAACTATTGGCTATATAATATATAAAATCAATCATGACAACTCCTATACACTCAATTTATATATAATTTCCAAATTTTTAATATCTATATACTATACAAAGTGCATTAAAATTATACATTTTATTTATTTTTTTGTCAATAATTGTCGAATATTAAATTTACACTTTTACCAAATTATTCCATATGTCTAAAATCCTGTTTTTGGAAGTTCTATTTTTTCTTTTTCTTCTATTTTGTCATTCTTAAATTCTACACTTGTTGTACATCCAACTTTTAGATCTATTACTTTCTCACTATTTTGTTTATCAATTATATATGGATATGGAACTTCAACTTCTTGTAATTTTACTTTTATATTCTTAAATATATCTAAATCTTTTTCAACATCTAAATAAATTTTCCCAGCCTTATCAGTTATATAACTTCCAATAAATTTATTATCCAAATCATATATGTTAAATTTTACATTTGGTATAACAATATTTTCATCTTTTGCATCTTTTTTTACAATACTTAAATTAGTTTTTACTTCATTTATACTTCCACTAATAAACGTATTTTTTAACTTTATAGGCTCTAAAGAAAGTGACAAATCCTGCATTCCACTAATACTTGATTTTCCAAAAAGAACTGCTCCCTCTTTATACCTACTTTCAATATTTATCTTATAATTCAAATTTCCACTATTATCTTTTCTTGGAATTAAAAGTTTTATTTCCTTATTTCCAATTATATTATCTATTTTTTTATTATTTCTATCTACAATTAAATAGTTCTTTATTCCATCAACATTTAAATCAATATTTAAAACATTATCACCATATTTTAATTTGTACATTTTTGAATAATAACTTTCATCTAATTTATCAAGATTATTGTTTTCTGTAATATCTTTATCCTCATTATATAAATTATCTACCTCTTCAATACTTACACCATTTGTATAAATTTCATTATAATTTATTCCATTATAATATATGTTTTTTATAGCCTGAACTACTTTTAAGTACTGATCTTCCATTGGAACAATTTGATTTATATCTAGATTATTCAATTTAATCCAAACAGCAAACTGAGTTGCATACCTTGCCTGGCTTTCATTATCAACACCAAGTTCATTTACGGTTTTATATGGATATCCATTTAAAACTATACTATTTACGACATTATCATCTATAAATTTTTCAGCGTCAACATCATATCCCCCATCTATAGTTTCTGCTCCTCCAAGGCCCAAATTCATACAGTATGCAGGTAATATTTTGGATTCGTTATTTATGTAATAATATTCGTGTATTCTTTGAGGAAGATTTTTATATTTTATATACCTAAAAGATTCATTATATGAATATACATGGTATCTACCAAAATCATTTGTATTATTTGCTGATGCTTTATTATATGAAATATTAAAAACAATCATCATTAAGGTTAGTACAATTATAAACTTTCCCTTATTTTTTACTTGTTTACCACTATTATTTTTATTTTTTATCTTACTTACAATACATATTTTTTGCATTTTTCCTCCTTACTCTACTGCTTGTACAACTAACCTTTTGGAAGGTTCGTTATCTATGCATGTTATTAAAGTTATTCGGTTATCATTTGTTTGATTTAAGTAGCTCCAATCATAGCTATCTATTTCTACTTTTTTGTCAACTTTATATTTTCTTATATTGTCTCCTATTTTATATATAATCTCATCTCCTATTTTAATGTCATGTAACTTACTAAAATAGTTTTTATTATATCCTCTATTATGAGCTGCAAGTCCAACGTTTCCATCTAAATTGCTTGTAGTTGGAAAATGTCCAATATACTCATTTAACACCCCCTGTTCTATTCCCTCTTTAATTGGTGCATCATTTAAAAAAATAGCAGGAATAGTAATAGAAGAATTGGAAATTACTTTATCTTTTTTATCTTCTGTTTTAGATATTATTTCTTCTTTACCTTTTTCATTTATTACATCTACATTTATACCTGGATTTTGAATTTTAGATTTAAATTTGTTATTTACAAATAATAAAGATATAAAAATTATAAAAAGAATTAGCACTATTAGAAATAAAAAAAATTTACCACTTTTAAATTTATACTTTGATCTCAAAAAAACCTCCTTTGAAAAAAACATTTGAAAGAAATTAAAAAAAAAACACAGTTACATTATATGTTTGTATTTGCCTATTGTCAAGAAGTTTTCATCGCATTTTTTGACAACAAAAATATATTACGCAAATATTTCAAACATATTTCGCAAAAAGTAAAGTTTTTTAAAAATGCAAAATGAATTTTATAATATTATTTTATCGAAACTATTCAAAAATATTCTGAACAGGGCCAATATTCATTTCATTTTGTAATTTTGAATTAGGGCATAATTTTTCTATTTATTTAAATGTTTTCCAAAGCCAAACTGCATTTGTTGAAAAAGGCATAATAACTTTTCCTGATAAATCATATTTTTTGAACAAAGCTCTTACAACTGGTGCTGGACGATACCACCAAGTAAGTGTACCTATTATAATTTTACCATACTTACTTAAATTAACTTCTAGTTTTTGTATTTCAAGAATTATATTACTCGCTTCACTATTTTGCTTATCATCTACTACCTCCTGATAATTAGTTAATATGGCTTAATAGGTTTTAATTCAACTATATCACAATTTATTTTTTCCATATTCTATATTATACAACTTAGAGTATACTCCAATTCAAGTGATTTTATTAATACTTATAGATTTTTAATTTTAAATCATATATATACAATAAAAAAGATATTACCCATTCTAATGATAATACCTTTTTTTATAGCTAATTAACTATATTAATTTTATTCTTGCCATTTAACATATTTTTTTAATTTATTTTGAACCTTTGTCTCAATTCTTGAAACATAAGACCTTGATATTCCAAGTTCATCTGCTATTTGTTGTTGAGTTTTTTGAATATGCCCATTTAATCCATATCTTGAACACATAATATATTTCTCTCTTTTTGTTAATTTACTATTTATAAATTTTATTACTTGCTCACTCATAATTTTATTATATATTGTATCAATAGCATCTTTACTCTCGGAGTCTAGTGTATCTACAAGTTCCATATCATTTCCATCTTTATCTGTACCTATAATTGTATTCATAGAAACTTCAGACTTTATCTTTTTAGTTGCTCTAATATGCATCAATATTTCATTTTCCACACATTTAGATGCATATGTACTAATTTTAAAGCCTTTCTCTGCACTAAAGCTATCAATTGCTTTTATAAGTCCAACAATACCAATTGAAATTAAATCTTCTAGTTCCTGCTCTGAGTTAGAATATCTTTTTGCAATATGGGCAACCAATCGTAAGTTATGCTCTATTAACTTATCTCTTGCATTTTTATCTCCTGCAAAATACTTTCTTAAATAAAATTCTTCCTCTGTTTTACTAAGAGGTTCTGGAAACAAATTATTGCTAGATATATATCCAAAAAGGAAGAATACGTGTGATAGTAAATTACTTAAAAAATTTAAAAGCATAAAAATACCTCCTATATTCTTAGTTAATATTTATGTAAGTTGAGTATTTTTTTGCATGTCACACTTGTACAAAAAAATAAAGTCTTTTACAAAAAAGACTTTATTTAAATATATTTATCATCTATTTTCTTTTTATTATTAATTTGCTTACATTTAATGTCGCCTTCATCAAATTTACCATAAGATACTTCATTATTTGTTAATTTGCACAAGTCATCTTTAAAATCATTTTTAATATCTTCTTGTGTTTGAGGTTCCACTAATCTTTTCATATTCCTATTCTTAAAAAAGGTAAATTTTTCTTTTAGTTTATCAATAACAGTCTTTTTTTCAATATCAAACTGCTTTATCCATTCTTTTGATTTAGTATTTCTTTCTCTTTCTTTTTTCAAAATATCAACAACTTTTTCAGATGGTTTATATTTAATTATTTTTTTCCCACTTTCATCGTTTTCAATTTTATATCCATGTTTATTAATATCAAAATTTTCTAATACTAAATTATCATTTTCATCTATATTTATAACTATTTTGCTCTTAAAAGCTCCTTCTTGAAGTAATTTTTTCTCAGCGTCTATATAGTCAATTCTATTTTCTGGTAAATAAAATTTTCCATCCTTTACTATAACATCATCATTCAAATTTCTTACTTTAAGTTTTTTTATACACTCTTCATTTGGTTTCATATATACTGCATTAAACTCATATATTTCATTTAAAAAAGGATTTTTTTCAAGTGATATATTTTTTCTGAATATATCTATTGAAGGTAAACCACAAAACATATATGCTTTTGGCCTTGTTAAATGCGAATTATATACTCCACTGGGCTTTATATATCCAGATGAAAAAATTTTATCAGAATTTTCTTCAGAAGTGAAGTGATATAAGCCGTTTTCTTTTATATTCTCTATAACTTTTTCATCTCTAACTTTTTTATGTTTCATTTTTGAAAATTCAATTGGTAAAGCCATAGCCGTAGTACTTATTACTCCTAATAAACCTCTTCCCATCTATTCCTCCCATAAATCTTTCGTTAGTTCTTCAATATGTTTTTTTCTATTTATAGTTTCCTTTTTATCAATAATGTACTTTCCTTTAATATTTAAAAGGATGTCTCCCTCTTTAACACATCCTTCTATTTGATTTTTTTTTATATTAAACATTTTTTTATTTTCATCTTCACATACTACATATTCATCTTCAAATCTATCTACAATTAACATATTTTACCTCTACTTCATATAATTATAACTTGCAGGCTCCTTATCAAAAGAAATGTTATCTCCGTCACTCTCAACAGTAATTGTTCCCTGTTCATCAGTTCTATATACTTTAATGTTATATTTTTTTAATCTATCCATTACAGCTTTTTTAGGATGATTATATGAGTTATTTTTACCAACACATATCACAGCATAATTTGGATTTACTTTTTTTATAAAAGAATCTGAAGTTGATGTTGAAGAGCCATGATGACCTATTTTTATTAAATCACTTTTTACATCATATCCTTTTTGTAAGATTTCATCTTCAGAAATTTTTTCAGCGTCACCCATAAAAAGAAATGCTTTATTCTTATACTTTAATTTTATTACAATTGAATAATTATTTGCACTATCATAACTTTGTGAATTTGGAGCCAAAACTTCAAAACTAGAATTAGCAAATTCAAATGTTTCTCCACTTTTTGGTGCATACAGCTTTTTATTTTTTGTTTTTACAGCATTTGCAAAATCTTCAAAAGTTTTTGTTGTTGCAGTTACCTTAGGAAATAGTATCTTTTCTTCATCGAAATTTTTAATAACATCATCCATTCCACCAATATGATCTTCGTGAGCATGTGTTCCTATGACATAGTCAAGTTTTGTTACTCCCTTTTGTTTTAAATAATTTACAACTAAATCTCCATCATCATTATTTCCAGCATCAATTAACATGAATTTTCCATTTTCTTCTATTAAAATTGAATCAGCCTGCCCTACATCAATAAAATAAATTTTTAAATTTCCTGAGTCATTTGTAACATTAGTATTTACAAGAGCATTACTAGATTCTGTTATATTTGTTGAATTACCATCTAAGTTTTCATTATTTTTTATTATTTCATTTCCACCAAAAAGTACTACAACAAGGCATACTATTATGCCTGCTATATATTTAATCTTCCTCTTCATTATTTCCACCTAACATACTTTTTATTTTAAATATTAAACTTCTAAGTTTATCAGAAAATCCATTATTTTTCTTTTTTATTATCATCTGGTTTTGTACTCTGCGATTTCCAAATAATACTGGAACTGGTTCAACTTCATAATTTGTATCTACTTTATTATTATAATTATAATCAAAGCTAATAGACTTATTTTCTATATACTCATCATTATCTTCTTCAATTTCTTCTATTGTTTCATATGCTCTTGTTCTATTTCTTCTTGAGACATTTTGTTCTGGAAATTTAATTACGTTTTTATTTAATTCTTTTGCCTCTTTAATCAATTTATCTATTCTTTCAATTGCATCATCTGCTGACATTGCATTTTGAACTTCTTTTTCATTTTCTTCTTTATTATCATCGTTATTTTTTTCCTCTATTGTATTTTCTTCTTCAGTACTTTCATTTTGAGCGTCATCAGGTTTACTATCTTCAATTTCTACGTTCATATTTTCAATAACCCTGTCAATATTTTCTAAATCTTCTTCTGTTATATTAACGTTATCTACTGATACTGTTTCATCATCTGTTTTTACATTTTCTACTTTCTCATTATCTAACGTCTCAATTTCAGTTAAAGTAAATCCTTGACTATTATCCTCATTATCTTTTTCCACATTGCCTTCAGAATTTTCAGTTACATCTAATTTTTCTTCTACATTATTTTCTTCACTTAGTATATTACTGCTCTCTTTATATATACAATCATATTTTGTATTTTCTATATCTTCTATAACCTTTGAAACACTTTTTAATTTTTCTCTTAACTCATCAATTTTGCTAAAATTTTCTTCTCTTTTTTCTTTAGTCATTTCATCAGTTGTAAAGCTTTTACTTACTTCAAGAAGCATACTTAATATTTCACGTTCATATATTTTAGCTTCTTCTTTTAATCCATTCAAATCATTTTTCATTTCCATAACACTCTAACCTCACTATTTTTTTGATTATACCATATACAGAAAAATTTTTCCATACATTAATTCTAAAAATTAATGTATTTAGATTTTTATTGACAATGTTATAAAAAAAATATATACTTTTGATGGTGAATGAAATGAAAGAAATTAACATAGAAAATCTTAAAGATTTAAAGAATATCGAGGAGTATTTAAATTCAAATTATATAATAAATAGTATGAATATAAAGGAACAAAATTTATTTAATTATAATGCAGATGAATTAGAATTTTCATATTCATATTTTTATAATTCAAATATATTAAATTGTAATCTTGAAAAATTATATATTAATAATTGTATATTTAAAAATTGTAACTTATCAAACTCCATTTTGCAGAAATCCACATTAAAAAATGTAATTTTTGAAAATTGCAACTTAGTTGGTGTAAATCTTTCTAATAGTTCATTAAATAACGTTAACATTGATAATTCTAAAGCAAATAGTATAATTTTTGAAGATAGTAGAATAAATAATTTTAATGTTAATTCATCATTATTTAATATTTCTTCTTTTACGAATTGCAAATTTAAAAATATTAATTTTAACAAAGTGGAATTTACTGGTACAAATTTTACAAACTCTTCTCTAAACGGAATTGATTTTTCTTCTTGTAATATAGATTCAATAACAGTTATGCCAAATGACTTATATGGAGTAACATTCAATAATTTTCAAGCTTTAGAGTATGTTAAATTACTTGGCATAAACATATCTGATTAATTATTAAGAAATAAAGCCCAGATCATTTTAATCTGAGCTTTATCTAATTATTATATAGAACCTGAAATAATTTCTTGAAAGGAAGAGAAAATATCAATGTTCATACCATGTACAATGTTAAAAAGAAGTAACGCCACGCACCAAGTAGCACATCCAATAATAGTACTTGCCATTATAACATGTGACTTTCTAGGCAAATGAGCTTTATTTATAAAATATAGTATTATTCCAATTATAGGTACTACAAAAGATATAAAAACTAGTCCTATTCCGCTTTTATCATGTTTTACATAAATTTCTTCAGCTATTTCTTTATCAACATTTAGTCCATTCGAATAAACAAGCATTTCTTTACACCTTTCACAATAACTTCCTTTTCCACGAATATATTCACCACAATTTTTACAAAACATATTAACAGCCCCTTATAAATAATTACTTTACTTGTTATTTCTTCCTTCTAATTACAATACCAGATTTTAAATTTTCAAACGGAATTTTAATCTTTACTTTTTGTCCTTTCTTTCCTGGATTTATTGTAGGAATTTCCTGATTTGTATCAACATCATATAATTCCTCTATCTCAAAACTTCCGACATCTAATTTATCTGTATAAAGTACCTCTAATTTATCTCCTATACTTAATTTATTTTTTATCTCCACAATATATATGTTATTTTTTTTATCTATTAAATCAATTACTTTTGCTCCATACTCATAGTTCATATTTTCACTTTTACCATCAAGATCGTGTATATCCTGATTTTTATCATCTGAAAAATAAAATTCTGAAAGTCCTCTTGTTTTTACTTTTTCTAACTCATCTAAATATTTTAAATAACTAAATTCTTTTTCTTTTCCAAGCTCCTTCAATTTGTAATACTCATCAATAGCTTGTCTATATACTCTTACAACTGTAGCAAGATAATATTCTGTTTTTAATCTTCCCTCGATTTTTAAACTTTCTACTCCCATATCTATAATAGTTGGAATTTGTTTAATTAAGCACATATCTTTTGATGAAAATAAATAAGTTCCTTTTTCATCATAATCTATATTTATTTTACTATCTGGATTATTTACTTCACTTGCAGTTATATTATACTGCCATCTACATGGTTGTGCACAATCTCCTTGATTTGCACAACGATTTGCTAAATATTTGCTTAAATAACATCTACCAGAATATGCATAACATATTGCCCCATGTATAAACATTTCAACATCTAAATCATCTGGTTTATTCTCCATTATGTATTTTATTTTATCTTTGCTAAGTTCCCTTGAAATTACAACTCTTTTAGCTCCAAAATTTTTCCAAAATTCAGCTGCATGTAAACTTACAGTATTTGCTTGTGTACTTACATGTATCTCCATATTAGGCGCTATTTTTTTTATAGTATTTATAACTCCAACATCACTTGCAATTATAGCATCTGCCCCTAATTTATCTAGTCTTTTTACTTCGCTTTCAATTTCAGCATAATCTTCATCCATAGCATAAATATTTAAAGCAACATATACTTTTTTACCTATACTATGTGCATATATTATTGTGTCAGCTAACGTGTCGCTATTTATTTCTGCTCTGGTTCTAAGTGAAAGTTTAGATGTTCCAGCATATACAGCATCAGCTCCATACATAAATGCGATTTTAGCTTTCTCTAAACTTCCAGCAGGCGCTAATAATTCAACCTTTTTCATAATTTTTTCTCCTCATTTAAATTTAATACATTAACTAATTCATTTTCTATATTTTTGCTGTTATATTTTGTTATTACCTTAGAATTATCACAAAAATATTCAATATACTTTATACTATCACTAACAGGTGTAACTAAATTATCTTTGTCATGAAATATCGTTACATTATTTAATTTTTTCTTACTTTTAAATAAATCTTTTCTTATAGTATCATTAAAAAAATCTATAATATTTTCAGTATTTTTCCTATTTTGTTTTTTTAAATCTATTTTATATAAATCATTCAAATCGTATTTTCCAATTTTTATTCTAAAAAGTTCTTTTAAATTTATAGCTGGTGTATCAAGAATTATTTTGTTAAAGTCTATTTCGTATTCTTGTATAGCCGCAAGTGTAACATATGCACCTAATCCTGTTGATATTATACTTATTTTACTATTTTGATATTTGTCATCCAAAAAGGTATATATAATATTTAATTTATCCATAAATTTTTCTAGATTTAAATATCCTTTTACCTTATGTGAATGCACAGCCATTTTTTCAAATTCAAAATACACAACTATGTAGTTATTTTCAACCAATTTTGATATAATATTTTTTATAGTGTTACTATATGTTTTAGTTTTAAAACCAACGCAAAATATTATAACATCAGTTAAATTATCTTTGTTATTAGGCATGTATACTGTATATTCAATACTATTTATACAAATTTTACTCTCTTCCATTATCTAAATTTCTCCATTAGAAAATATATAAAGTCTGTCATCAAAAGGCCTAAATAACTGCAAAAAGAAATAAAAATCTCAATTATTATATCAGGTCCTGTTAACATTAAAATTACAGTAGCAATTACAATAAATGGCCCAAAAGCAATGTATTCCTCTTTTTCTTTTCTTTTTACAATCATTACAATTATACCAATTACAGCTCCTATCATAAATGAAACTAATGTAATAACCAATATATTTTTAATACCAAAAAGAAGTCCAAGTGCAGCCATGAGTTTTACATCGCCAAGTCCCATTCCTTCTTTTTTTAATATAATAAGGGCTATCAAGTTAAGAGAGTAAAATATTGCTCCACCAATTACTGCACCAAGTAAATAGTTCCACCAATTTGATATATTAAAAAATATGTTTACAATACCACAAATAGCAATTAATATACTTACTTCATCTGGTATTAACTGATACTTAAAGTCTATACAAAATGCAATTGAAAGTGAAAAAATAGTTACAAAATATATAACTGTGGTTATATTAAATCCCATAAAATAGATAAGTAAATTAAAAAGTAATATATAAGTTAAAGAAAAAAGATAATCTATTTTAAAATTTTTTACCAAAGTACTAAAAAATTCTTTATATGTAATTTCTTCAGCTACAACAGGAGGAAGCTTTTTATTTAAATGTCCTGCAACTTGTCCAAAAAATAATGCAAGCATTGTTGCTATAACATAATAAAACATTATTTATTATCACCTTCTGCCTTATACTTTTTTAATATAATTCTTTCCAACGGACGTTTTACTCTGCTAAGTACAGATTCACTTTTATTTATTGGAGTTACAAGTATTGTCTTTACTCCAAATCTATTTCCTCCCCAAATATCAGTAAAAATTTGATCCCCTATCATTAATATATTCTCTCTTTTTACATCATTTCTTTCAATTACCTTCTTAAATCCTCTAAGCAATGGTTTTGTTGCATTAAACTCATAAGACATATTTAATTTTGTAGCAATTTCTCTTACTTTATCTCCAAAAGGTGAATTACTTAAAATACATAACTGAATTTTATTATCTTTCATATTTTTTATCCATGCTTTTAATTCTTTATTAAACTTTCTATTATTATCAATAAGTGTATTATCCATATCAAGTATTATTAACCTAATATTTTCTTTTTGTATAAGTTCATAAGGAATATCTTCCACTTTTTCATAAATATATGCAGGATAAAACCTTTTAAAAAATCCTGTTTTCTTTCCAATTTTATATTCCATAATTTACATCATTTCTCCAATTAATTATACATATATATTACTATATTTTAGCATTTTTTTCAAGAAATTTTATATATTTATTAATTTAATATTGTATTTTACAAAAATTCTTTAAAATGTATTTAAAATATGGTATAATTTAAAAAGTAACTAGAAAGGATTTGATTTAATGGAAAACATAGAAAACAAGTCAATTTATGAAGTATTAAAAGAAAGAGATTTAATAAAGCAAATTGCATTTGAAGATGAATTTATAGAACTTTCAAAGAACAAAAAAACTTTTGTATATTTAGGAATAGATCCTACTGCTGATAGTATACATATAGGTCACTTTATTCCACTTATGATGATGTCATATTTTCAAAAATGTGGACATACACCTGTGATTCTTGTAGGAGGTGGAACTGCTCTTATAGGGGACCCTAGTGGAAAGACAGATATGAGAAAAATGCTTACAAAAGAAGATATACAAAACAATGTCAACAGTATAAAAAAACAAATAGAAAAATTTGTCTCTTTTGAAGGGGATAATGCAGCAATAATTGTTAATAATGCAGATTGGATTTTAGATTTAAATTATATGGATTTTATCCGTACATATGGTGTTCACTTTAATATAAACAGAATGCTTGCAGCAGAATGTTTTAAACAAAGAATGGAAAAAGGACTTACTTTTTTTGAATTAAATTATATGCTTATGCAAAGTTACGACTTTTTACATTTATTTGAAACTAAAAACTGTCAAGTTGAAATAGGTGGAGATGATCAATGGTCTAATATGCTTGCAGGTGTTGATTTAATTCGTAAAATACACAAGAAAGGAAGTTTTTGCCTTACTTGCCCACTTCTTTTAAATGCTGATGGAGTAAAAATGGGAAAAACAGTAAATGGTGCTTTATGGCTTGATAGTAAAAAAACAAGTCCATATGAATTTTATCAATATTGGAGGAACATTCGTGATAGCGAAGTATATGATGTTTTAAGAATGCTTACATATATTCCTATGGATGAAGTAAAAAGGCTTTCTTCACTTGAGGGAGAGAAAATAAATGAAGCAAAAAAAATAGCAGCATTTGAAATTACAAAACTAATTCATGGCGAAGAAGAAGCATTAAAGGCAAAAGAAAGTGCTGAAGCTCTATTTGAAAAAGATAAAAACTCAGCAAATATGCCAACTTTTGATGCTAGTTCTCTATTTGCAAATAATGATAACATAACACTTATTGATATATTAGTAGAATCAAAAACAGTTTCCTCTAAATCACAAGCTAGAACTCTTATAGAGCAAGGTGGTATTTCAATAAATGATGAAAAAATAACAGATACTAAATATATTTTAAAAAAATCAGAATTTGAGGATAATTTCTTTATTCTAAAAAAAGGTAAAAAAACTTTTATAAAAATTACATTCTAAATTTAAAGAAGTAGCAACTTTGCTACTTCTTTATTATTGTTATTCCTGTATAATAATGCTTTAATATTTGAGAATAGTTATATCCTGCTTTTGCCATTTCATTAGCACCATATTGACTCATTCCTACCCCATGACCCCAACCTTTAGTTGTAAACACTATATTACTACCATTTTCTGATACAGTAAAGTCAGATGATCTAAGACCAAGTAACATTCTTACATTAACTCCTGTAAACTCTTTTCCTCCAATTATAATGCTATTTACTCTTCCACCTGTTGTTTGACTTTTTATTTGTATATCATTTACTGAGTTAATATTTACACCTAGTTTCTGGTTTAATTCTGATATTGGTATAGTTTTTGTTGCATTAAAAAATTTCGTTCCTATATCCCATTTACTATCAACACTTTTTAAATATGGGGCACTATAGTTCCATACATATATTGGATCTTCAGTTCTTCCGTTACTAGTAGAAAAATATAACGCATCTATATATTTTCCATTATACATCATAACCTCTCCCTTAGTAGCCATGACAGCTTTTTTTACCTTTTCATAATATGTATTAAAAGATTCTCCCCACATGCCTTTTAATTCTGAATTTGTTTTATATACCTGATCAGAAGTTGAAGCAACCAAAGTAGCTCCAACCGAATCCTTTTTCAAAGCATATGTTCTTGCAGCTATTGACTGAGCTTTTAAAGCCTCTTCATTAAATAAAGCTGGCATCTCAGAGCCAACTACACCTATAACGTATTCTTCTAAAGTGATATTTATAATTTTCCCATTATTCAATTTTACCTTTACCGTTTTTTCTTGTCTTACTTCTTCTATTGGCATATTACTATTTAAAGTATTGTTTACCTTACTAATAGTATTGGTATTTTCAAGATAATTAGATTTACTATCTAAACTTTCAACTTTTACAGCAGATACATTGGAATCAGATACATTTACTAAAAGATTATCTACTTTTTTATTACCTTCTTCAATTTTATCAGCATCCGTGTCTAAAATTTCTTCTTCACTTATACTACTATCCGCAACTATATTTTCACCTTCATCTGCAACTTTTGCCACCAAGTTTGTTTCTTTTGTGTTAGTATTACTTACATTTGGTCCAATTATTTGTGATATTGCAAAAGTACCTATAATAACTCCATTTAAAACTAATATTGCTGTTGCATCTTTAACACTTTCAAGATGACTTTTTACATATTTTTTTATTTCAGAAGTAACTTCTTTTACCTTTTCCTTATATCTATCAAAATCTAAACCAAATTCATATTCAAATGGATAGTCAGCATAAACAACAAACTCTTTTTTATTATTTATAATTTCAAATTTGTGACACACCTTAATATAATTCATATAATCACCTATATTTATATTGTGTATATATATTATAATTATTCAGTTTTTTTCTATTAAAGACTTAAAGCTATAATGCAAATTTTAACTAAAAATATATTAATTAATTAATTAAAAAAAAAGCTCTAAAATATTGATTTTTCAATATTCTAAAGCCAAAATTGGTGACCCCTACGGGAATCGAACCCATGATTCCACCTTGAGAGGGTGGCGTCTTAACCGCTTGACCAAGGGGCCAATAATGTGTTTATTATACCACATATTTTTTGAATAGTAAATAGTTTGATAAAAAAATAGGAAAAGATTTATTTCTTTTCCTAAATTTATTACTTAACTTCATTTACACAACTACCTTTTTCAAATATTTCCTTTATATTTTCACAAGTATCTCCTGCAATTTTATTTAACGCTTCTTTAGTAAAGAATGCTTGATGTGATGTAACAACAACGTTAGGCATTGTTAAAAGTGTTGATAAGTTTTTATCTCTTAAAGTTGAATTTGATAGATCATTCATGAAGAAATCTCCCTCATTTTCATAAACATCTAAAGCAGCTCCACCAATTTTACCATTTGCAAGTTCTTCAATTAAGTCATTTGTATCTACAAGTTTTCCTCTACTTGTATTTATTATTACAACTCCATCTTTCATCTTTTCAATAGATTTTTTATTAATCATCTTAACATTATCATCAGTTAATGGACAATGAATAGATATAATATCTGAATTTTTATACAATTCATCAAGTGAAACATATTCAAACTCTTTTTCCTTTGCAAATTCTTCATCTTTATACACATCATATGCTATAACATTTGCTCCAAATCCCTTCATAATATTGATAAAACATTTACCAATCCTTCCTGTACCAATAACCCCGACTGTTTTTCCATGAATATCAAATCCAAGAAGTCCATTTAGTGTAAAATTATATTCTTTTGATCTTTGATATGCTTTGTATGTTTTTCTATTAAGTGTTAGTAATAACGCTGATGCATGCTCTGCTACAGCATATGGTGAGTATGCAGGAACCCTTACAGCCTTTATATTTTCATCTAAACATTTTAAGTCAACATTGTTGAATCCAGCGCAACGAAGTGCAATAAGTTTTACACCACATTCTTTAAGAATATTTATTGTTTTTTCATCTACAATGTCATTTACAAAAACACATACCACATCATATCCTTTTGACATATATGCTGTTTTCTCACAAAGTTTTTCTTCAATATATTTTATTTCATATCCATAGTTTTTATTATGTTCATCAAAAACTTTTTTATCATAATCTTTTGTATCAAAAAATGCAATTTTTATCATATAATCTCCTCCTCATTATCCTTTTTATTATATCACTATTTTTAGTATAACTCAATAATTTTAAAAAAATTACCAAATAAACTATTTTAAATATATTTTTTATATGTTATAATAAAATATATTCAATTAAGGAGGAATACATGGAAAATGATATAATAGAAAAAAAAGCCAGAAAAAATATTGCTTTATACAGAAAATATAAAACATTTTCATATGACTTTTTATTTTATTATGCTGTATTCGTTTTATATCTAACAATTACAAAAGGGTTCTCAATGTCGCAAGTAATGTTTATAAACTCAGCATACTCTGTTTTTTGCATTATTTTTTACTTTTTTGGAAATTCAATTGTAAATAAATTAAACTTAAAATACAGTACAATACTTGGAAATGTATTTGTACTTATAAATGGTATACTATTTTTATTTGGAAATTCGTATTCAACTTTTTTAATTGCTAATTTCTTTGGAGCATTCGGATTTACTTTAAAAAATATAAGTGAAAGTAGTATTTTATATTCATCACTTAGGAAATTAAAAAAAGCTCCTGAATTCTCAAAAATAGAGGGAAAATCAAACTCAAAATATTACTACTATGATGCTTTTGCATCTTTGGTGTCTGGATTCCTATTTGTAATTAATAACTACATTCCAATCATACTTTGCTGTATAAACTTGATTATAAGTCTAGTTATTTCAATAAATTTTGCAAATGTTGACAAAAAAGATAGTAATGAAAAATACACATTAAAAGATATGCTAAAAGAAACAAAAAATATTTTAAATAGTAATAGACTAAAAGCATTGTACTTATTTTCTTTTATTTTTACAGGAATAGTTACTGTAAGTACTACATTATATAAAGCTATTTTAATTGATGTGGGAATAAAAAATGAATATACAACAATAATCGTATGTATTGTATCTATTTTTATTGGAATAGGTGCAAAGCATTTATTTAATATTGAAAATATAACTAAAAATAAAACATTAAAGTTCTTATCCCTTGCTTTTGTAATTGCTCTATTTTTTGTTGGAATAGTTGGGACAAGTTCTTCACTTAATATTACAAATATGTCAATATTACTTATTTCTCTTTCACTAATGGGACTTGTACAAGGAGCATATAGGGTAGCACTAAAAAAATATATCCTCAGTTTCACTACACATAAAATACGAAATAGAATAACTGCTACATATTATATATTTGAAAATTTAGGCTCAGCTTTACTTTCTGCCTGCTTAGCGCTTCTTCTTAATTATACAACAAATTCTGTAGCATGCTTAATATTCTCAATTATTAGTTTTGTTATATTAATATTTGTTATATACTACATGAAAGGAAGGACTGGCCTTAGACCTGAACAGTACGCACCTAAAGACATAAATAATGTAAAATTATAAATAAAAGCCTCTGAATAGTTTAATATTCAGAGGTTTAATTTAATGCAATATAAATGATAGAATCAATATCATGAATATATCCAACAATACAAATCCTATACATGATAATACAGAAGTACACCTTTCTTTGCTGCTATCACCTTTAATTCATCTAAACTAGCAGCTGGATTTTCATTTTATATTTTATCTACTTTTCTTTTTTCTATATCTTTTAGAGTTGCTTTTAATGCTTCTAAATTTCCATGTATATCTGAGATAATTGCTATTTTCATTATTTTATGACTTCCTTTCTATTTTATTTTTTGTTTATTATTTTTTCTAAATTATAGTCTATTCCCAAAATATTCTCTTGCTCATCCACTTTTATATGCAAATTAAAATTGCGATTGTCATCTATTAATCCTTTTATAAGAAATTTATCTAATAAAATTATATTCGACAATATTTTTTCTTTTTTCAACAATTCATCTATATCTATCCACTCTGATGTATTTTCCTCAAACTCCTGTGGCTCTCCTTCATATTCCCTAGAGATAAATGTGTCCAATACAAACATCCTATCCGGATATTCTATTGTCATAATTCCTTTATATTTTAAATTTTGTATTTCTATTCCTGTTTCTTCTTTCATTTCTCTTATTGCTGTTTGTTTTGGGCATTCTCCTTCCTCAATTTTGCCTCCAGGTATATCGTAATATCCTTCTTTTTTATTACCTTTTTTATATTTTGTTACCACTACTTCATTGTCTTTTATTAAATAGCATCGTACTGCCTTTCTTATTGGCTTGTCCATAATATTTCTCTCCAATCCTATATATATTCTGAATCTCTTATATTTTTAATTATATCAATTCTTCTTTTACATCTAACCAATTATTTACTCTTACTATCCCTTTAGCTTTAAGTTCGTTATCAGTTAATTTTTTATTTCTAAATTCTGTAAATAATAACTTTTTGAACTTTGTGTATATGCACTAATTTTTAAAAGGAAAATTACAGCTACCATAATTAATAGTTGCATTAAAATATATTCAGCACCAAAATCTACAATACCACTTATTAAGAGAAGAAACGGAGCAATAGCAAGTAGTATAAAAAAAGCAAAAGCTACATATGCATTAGCAGGCATTTTTTTTACTTTCATTCTTCCATTTCTTAAATGCATTTCTCCATTACTAAACTCTACACTAGCTATATTATCACTATTCATACTCAAACCTCCTTTAAAATAAATATATCATATAAAAAAATTAATGAAATCTTAAATTTATTATATATTAACTTACAAATTTCTACTTTTTTATACCATTTTTCCAACACATATAGTATATACATTAAATAGAAAAAAATCAACCATTTTACTGATTGATTTTCATATCTATCTGTTTTATTAGTTCGAACAGATACGTCATTGGTGGGAATGACCGGAATCGAACCGGTACGAGGTTTAACCCTCGCAGGATTTTAAGTCCTGTGCGTCTGCCAGTTCCGCCACACTCCCAAATTTTGCAGACATCATCTATTTGATGACGTAATTAATTATAACATCTTTTTTTTTAGTTGTCAATTGTTTAATAAAATTTTAGCAAAAAAAGTACGTGAATTTACACGTACTCTAATTACCTTCTTTTTTTCTTCTTATCTTTTGAAAATTTTGATACAACTGAATCTAATTCATACCATAGAGATGATGCAATAAATATTGATGAATAAGTTCCAACTAAAACACCTATTGTAAGTGGTAGTGAAAATTCTTTAAGAACTGTTTGGTTATTTACAAGAGCAAATACAAATACAACTAAAATAGCAACAATAGTTGTAAGTGATGTATAAATAGTTCTTTTCATTGTTTGATTTAAACTTGTATTAATTGTATCTTTCATATCACTAGATTTTGTAACTTTTCTTCTATTCTCTCTAATTCTGTCATATATTATAATTGTATCATTTATAGAATAACCAATAATTGTAAGTATAACTGCAACAAACGTTGAATTTATTGGTAACTTAAATATTCCATATATTGCTATAATAAACAACGCATCATGAATAAGAGCTATAATTGCTGTAATTGCAGCTGTAAATCCAAGTGTCTTAAATCTTATTCCAATATATAAAAGAATAAGTACTACAGCCACACCTAAAGCTAGTAAAGCTGAATTTAAAAGTTCATTACCATAAGATGGTTGAACATTTCTAACAGAAGGTTCACCCATATTAGTATATTTATTTTTTAATCCTTCAACAACTTTATCTGATTCATCTTCTGACATAACATCAGTTGTTATTGTAACTGAAGATGTACCACCTGTCATTTTTTGAACTAAAGCCGTTTTTCCAACAGTTTCTTTAACTATATTTTCAATATCATTATTATTAAAATCTTCTTTTAAGTCCACTTCTATTTTTGTTCCACCTTTAAAATCGATGTCAAATTTAAATCCTGTAACAAGTCCAAATGTAATTCCACCAATAATTACTAAAAGTGAGAAAGCAAAAAATACATATCTATATTTTAAAAAATCTATTTTCATATTATTTTGCCTCCTTTTCTTTTTTTATACCAAATAAAAACTTCGATTTGCTTGCGATAGGTAGTAAATCTTTAAGTAAAAATTTTGTAAACACAACTGCAGTAAATAAACTAGCAAGAGTACCTATTACAAGAACAATTCCAAATCCTTTTATTGTTCCAACTCCAAATATGTATAGTAATAATGCAACTAAAAATGTAGTAACATTTCCATCTATAATTGCTGCCATAGCACTTTTGAAACTTCTTTCAAAAGCTTTCTTTGGTCCAACGTTATTTCTTAATTCTTCTTTTAATCTTTCAAAAATGATAACATTTGCATCAACTGCCATACCAATAGATAGTATAAGTCCTGCAATTCCTGGAAGTGTCATACTTATTCCTGTATTTGCAAGTACAAGTATTATTATACTTATATATGCTACCAAAGAAATACTTGAAACTAAACCTGGAAGTCTGTATATAGTAATCATTATTAAGCAAATAAGTATTAGAGCAACTATTCCAGCTTGAACACTTACATTTAAAGCTTGTTGACCTATATATGGTCCAATGTATTCCTTACTTACAACATCAAGAGAAAATGGAAGAGCTCCTGAAGAAATAAGCATTGCATATTCTTCTGCTTGAGATTTCTTTTCTGCATATGTTCCTTGTCCCATTGTAATTATTGCAGTATTAGATTCAATTTTACTGTTTACAATTGGAGCAGCTACTTCAGTTTCATCCAAATATATAGACATAGCTTGGCCAACTAATTTTTCAGTTGCTTCAGTAAATTTTTTAGATCCGCTATCACTAAATTCAAGTACAACATGTGGTGAAGGAAGTCCAGTACTATCTGTAGCATCTTCACTATATTTTGCATCTTTTATATCATCACCTTCTAGTAATATGTTTCCATCTGGATCTTTAAACATTATTTTAGCTGTTTTATCAAGGCCTTCTACAGCCTCTAATGGATCTTTTGATTGATCATTAATATCAGCTGGGATATCTACACTTATTTGTGAAGATGAATTGTCAGTTCTTACAATATAATCAAAGATGTTTTTTGCCTCTAATCTTTTTGTAATAACTGCTTTAGCTTTAGATAGATCATCATCAGATATTACAACTCCATCATCAGATTTAGCTTGATATACGATAGAAACTCCCCCGCTTATATCAAGTCCTGTAGTTATGTTTTTTGCACCCTTAATAATTTGTTTATCTCCTATTTTAAGTCCAAAAAGCGCAAGATAAGCAAGTACTAAAACAATAACAATACCAATTATAATTTTTATATAATTTTCTTTTTTCATTAATGTCACCCCTATAACAGCTTAATTATACTATTTTTTACTTTCATAGTCAATTAAAATAATATAAAATTTGACAATTTTTGTGAAAAAAAATAGCATATTAAATATGCTATTTATTGATGTTTTTTAAACTTTCCTTAAAATTCTGTTCTGGATTCTCCATTTTATTAACATTTGTATCAGTATTAGATATATTATTTTTATTGTTTAATCGTTCATTTACCATATTCTGACTTTGTTCACTATATTTATCATTGTTTATATTATTTGAAGAATGAATTAGCTTATCAATTACATTGTAATGAGATTTAGGATTTTTCACGCTATATATAACAAGTCCATTATTTCTATCATTATCAGCATTAGTATATATAACCATTATCCCATAATCAAGTATTCTATCCCATATAGTTCTTCTTATTTCAACTTCTTTTATATTTTTATATTCAATATTCTTTTTATGCTGATTTAAGAAATCATCTTCATAAGTCATCATTGTATCATAAAAAGTATATGTAACATGTTTATATTGCAAACTTTGAAATACAATAGTACCAACTAATCGTATTATTGTAACTAAATCTGCTACAAAACATAAAATTAACAAAAACTTATCTATTTTAATATTTTTAAAAATATCATTATTAACTATACTCATAGAACCTGCCTTAAAAGCAACTAAAAATGTTAAAATTATAAAAACTAACAATGCAAATAGTGCAGTTCTAATTTTTTTTCCAGTAGGCATTCCGAGTTCATAAATTATATTAAATTTAGGTGTAATCTGATATCTAACCTCTCTATTTTCATCCATAATTATCTATTCCTACTTTCTAATTATAGTTCCAATTTTCTCACCATTTAATGCCCTTATTAATGAATTTTCTTCATTCAAAGCAAAAACATAAATTGGAATTTTATTTTCCATACAAAGTGTAATTGCAGTTGTATCCATAACATTTAATCCTTCAGATATAGATTGCATATATGTTACTTCATCGTATTTAACTGCATCACTATATTTTTTA
Source organism: Clostridium sp. CAG:465 (assembly GCA_000433755.1). Taxonomy (GTDB): domain Bacteria; phylum Bacillota; class Clostridia; order TANB77; family CAG-465; genus CAG-465. Next base: position 29,458 of record FR891269.1, read on the forward strand.
GGATCTTTGTTGTATACTCCATCAACATTTTTAGCAAGTAAAATTAAATCTGCCTCTATTTCATTAGCTCTTAAAGCCGCACATGAATCTGTTGTAAAATACGGATTACCCGTACCACCTGCAAATATAACAATTCTACCTTTTTCAAGATGTCTTACAGCTCTTCTACGTATATATGGTTCCGCAATTTGTTTCATTTCAATTGAAGTCATTACCCTAGTTTGTGCACCTTTACTTTCAGTCATTTCCTGCAATGCAAGTGCATTTAAAGTTGTTGCAAGCATTCCCATATAATCAGATGTTGTTCTTTCCATATATTCATCGCCATATCTACCTCTCCAGAAGTTTCCTCCTCCAATTACAAGTGCAACTTGAACTCCATTTTTAGATATTTCTATGATCTGTTCAACTACTTTTTCAAGTTTTTTATTATCAATACCTCTTCCATCTTCTTTTCCTATTGCTTCTCCACTTAGTTTTATTAATATTCTATTATATTTCTTTTCCATACACTATTACCTCTTATTTTCTTTTTTTCTTTTTATTCAAAGTCCCATTTTCTTTTTCTATCTTAGTTAATTCTTTTGTTATTTTATTCTTATTAAAAAAATACACAACATTAACTACAATTAAAAGACAAATGATAATGCCAAGTATTATATACATTATATCACCAACTCAATTATATAATATACACTATTTTTTTTCAACTATTTATTAAAAGAAATTTTAATAAGAAAAAAGAAGGAGTTTTGCCTCCTTCTATAAAAATTAGTTTCCTTTTACTTGTTTCATTACTTCTTCAGCAAAGTCAACTTCTTCTTTTTCAATTCCTTCGCCTCTTTCAAATCTAGCAAATCTACGAATTACTATATTTTCACCTATTTTAGCAATAAGTTCTGTTAATAATTCTTGAACTGTTTTGTCAGGATCTTTTACAAAAGGTTGATCAAGTAAACAAATTTCAGAATAAAATTTATTTAATCTTCCTTCAACCATTCTTTCAACAACAGCTTCTGGTTTGCCTTCATTTAAAGCTTGTGCCTTTAAAGTTTCTTTTTCTTTTTCAACAACTTCAGCTGGAACTTCTTCACGTCTTACATATTTAGGTCCAGTTGCAGCAATGTGCATTGCTATATCTTTTACAAATTGTTTAAAATCTTCGTTATTAGATACGAAGTCTGTTTCTGAATTTACTTCAACTAATGCTCCATATTTTCCACCATGAACATAAGCTTCAACTAATCCTTCTGCAGCAACTCTTCCTGCTTTTTTAGCAGCTTTAGCAATTCCTCTTTCTCTTAAAAGTTCAATTGCCTTTTCAATGTTACCATCAGTTTCAACTAATACTTTTTTACAATCCATAATTCCTGCATTAGTTCTATCTCTTAATTCTTTAACTTGTGTAGCAGTAACTGCCATAAAACATTCCCCCTACTTATTTTCTTCTGATTTTTCTTCTACTTTATTTTCTTTAGAAACTCTATCTTTTCTTTGATAGTTATTTCTTCTGTTATTTTGTCTTGGTTTTCTTTCTATTTTGTCAACGCCTTCTTTTTTAACTAATTCATCCATTGTTTCTACTTCTTCATCAACAGGAGCTTCTGTTAAATTTCCTTCTTTAGCTTCAACAACAGCATCAGCAATTTTTCCAGCTATTAAACTTACTGATCTTACTGCGTCATCATTTCCTGGTATAACATAATCAACGTCATCAGGATTACAGTTAGAATCTATAAGTCCAATTGTAGGTATTCCTAATTTTCTAGCTTCCTTTGTACAAATATATTCTTTTTTAGAATCAGCTAAGAAAATAAGTGATGGAAGTTTATCCATTTCTTTAATACCACCTAAGTTTGTATTAAGTGTTTCCATTTCTTTCTTTAATCTTATAACTTCTTTTTTAGGTAGAACATCAAATGTTCCGTCAGCTTCCATTTTTTCAAGTTCAACAAGTCTTGCTATTCTCTTTTTAATAGTTGAGAAGTTTGTAAGTGTACCACCTAGCCATCTACTATTGATGTAGTACATTCCACATTTTTCAGCTTCTTGTTTAATAGTTTCTTGAATTTGTTTCTTTGTTCCTACAAATAGAACAAGTCCTCCCTTTGCTACAACCTTTTTAGTTAGGTTATATGCTTCTTGAGTTTTCTTTAAAGTTTTTTGCAAGTCTAATATGTATATTCCGTTTCTTGCAGTATAGATGTATGGAGCCATTCTAGGATCCCATCTTTTTGTTTGGTGTCCAAAGTGTACACCGGCTTCTAGTAATGATTTCATAGGTATAATTGCCATTTTAAAATTCCTCCTTCTTTTATTCCTCCACAGATATCTATATCTTACTAATCCATAATGGAAGAAGTGTAAGACTCCCTCTGTGTGTGTATTGCTTGTATACCAAGCTATATAATTATAACATAAAACCACCAACTAATCAATAGTTGGTGGTTAATTTTTATACTAATTTTTCTCCAAAGTATAAATGGCGTGTGCCCCAAGAAACACTACGACCAAGTTCTTTTTCAAGCTCAGTTGTAAGCTTTTCTTTCAAACTGACATCGTGAATGTAACTTCCACATATTTTAATTGAATAACCAGTATTATGGCCAAACAAATTAACTTTAAATTCTTTTTTCTCACCAGAAGAATTAAATCCGCAGCGATTAATCACTTCCTGAGTTTTGAGTGCAATGTTGTAGTTTCTTAAATTTGTTGAGTTAAGTGATGGGTTGTTCATAATTGAATCCTCCTAGAATATATATATCCCAAACATAGAAATGAAACAAATTCAACCTCAAGTTTGAGATTTTTTAAAAATAAATCTGACGCTAATATTATATTACATAATTATGCATTTGTCAATACATTTATATATACTTTTTTGCTTTAAAGTAAAAAAAGAGTATTAATTAAATATCTAATTAATACTCTCCTAAATATTATTATTGATTAAAAACAGCTTCAAATTCTTCTGCACTAATCTTTTCTTTTTCAATTAAAATCTCAGCGACTTTATGAAGTTTATCAATATTTTCTTTTAATAATTTTTCAGCATATTTATATCCACCGTTTATAATATTTCCAACTTCTTCATCAATTTGAGCAGCAACTTTTTCACTATAATTTCTACCATTATTTCTTTCCATTCCAAGAAATACTTCTTCTTGTGTCTCACCAAATGTAATAGGTCCAAGTTTATCTGACATTCCATATTTAGTCACCATATCTCTTGCAATTTTACTTGCTCTTTCAATATCATTTGAAGCCCCTGTACTTATATCATTTAACACAAGCTTTTCAGCAACTCTTCCACCAAGTAATGATACAATATTTTCTTTCATTTCTGTCATAGACATGAAACTTTTATCTTCATTTGGTTTATACATTGTATAACCACCTGCCATACCTCTTGGTATAATTGAAATTTGATGTACTGTATCATGATTTGGTAAAAATCTTGATACAACAGCATGACCTGCCTCATGGTATGCAGTAAGTCTTTTTTCTTTATCACTTATTATTTTACTCTTCTTTTCTGGCCCCATCATAACTTTAACCATTGCTTCTTCAACGTCTTCCATTTCAACAATTTTTTTATTTTTACGTGTTGCAAGAATTGTTGCCTCATTTATCATATTTTCTAAATCTGCACCAGAAAATCCTGCTGTGTTTTTAGCAATAACTTTAAAATCTATATCAGAGGCAAATGGCTTTTTCTTTGCATGTAACTCAAGTATTTTTTCCCTTGCACCTATATCAGGTGAACCAACCACTATTTGTCTGTCAAATCTACCAGGTCTAAGTAAAGCTGGATCTAATATATCAACTCTATTTGTAGCAGCCATAACAATAACACTCTGTCTATCTTCAAATCCGTCCATCTCAACTAGTAGTTGATTTAGTGTTTGCTCTCTTTCATCGTGGCCCCCACCGACGCCAGCTCCTCTATGTCTACCAACGGCATCTAATTCGTCAATAAATACAATACATGGAGCATGTGCTTTAGCTTCTGCAAAAAGATCTCTTACCCTTGATGCACCAACACCAACAAACATTTCAACAAAATCAGATCCACTTATAGAGAAAAACGGAACGTTTGCTTCTCCAGCAACTGCTTTTGCAAGTAATGTTTTACCTGTTCCTGGATGACCAACAAGTAACATACCTCTTGGAATTCTAGCTCCCATATCATGATATTTCTTTGGATTCTTTAAAAATTCAGTTACCTCTTGTAATTCTTCTTTTTCCTCATCTAAACCAGCTACATCTGCAAAAGTTACTTTTTTCTTAGAATTTTTATCAATCATTCTAGCTCTATTCTTTCCAAAACTCATAGCTTTGCTATTGCTATCAGTTGTACGTCTTAACATGAAAATAAAGATAAATAAAGTACCTAATAAAAGTAATATGTTAGGAATCATAGGCCCTACAACTTCCCAAAATGATGGTTCAAGAACTACTAATTCAAATTTTCCTTCATTTAATTTTTCACCTACGTCTTCCATAAAAGTAGTTGTAGAAGGTATATTCACAACCCTAACTGAGTTTTCCTCATTTTTAAGTTTAACGTTTGCAGTTAGCCTATCATTTGTTATTTCAACTTTTTCTACAGAGTCTTCGTTTATTTTTTGCATAAACTCACTATATGACATCTCTTTAGTTACATTAGTATTAAGCATTGAAATCATAAATATAGTAACACCAATTAGTAATACGTATGTAAGTAATGTTCCAAGCATTCCATTTTTCTTTTTTTTATCCATTTTTTCTCCCTTCAAAATCAATATATAATAACTATATCTTTTTGCTTAATCTCAATTGTAAATTTATTTCCTATTATATATTTTTTACCTTTTATATTGCTTTTTAAAAGTTTATATATATCATTTACATGTACATTACTTATTTCATTTAAATTTCCAAGTTTTTTATTTATTATTTGTCTTATACACCTAAGTGATATTGCTTTATGAGAATTTAAAATAACTCTTGAATTAAATGTTATTTTTTCTTTTTCATTTTTTATTATACATTCATCTAATATATTATTTGTATATTCTTCTAAAAAATTCTCTTCATTTGTTAAAACTTCACTCATCCTTATAATATTATTTGAAAAGTTACTGTTATATTCCTTTTCAAGTAAAGGTATAAGAATATTACGTATTTTATTTCTAAGATAAATATTTTCGTTATTTGTATAATCAAAACACGGATTTAAGTTTTGGAATATATTATACTCTAAAATATATTTTTTTTCAATAGTAAGCAACGGCCTAATTATTTCATTACTTAAAAAATCCATTCCTGTAAGACCCTTTAATGCACATCCACGTATTAAATTTAAAAGTACAGTTTCAACATTATCATTTAAATTATGTGCAACTGCAATTTTAGTAGCATTAGTTTTATTTTTTACATCATTAAAGAACTTATATCTTATTTCTCTTCCACAAGCCTCCACAGATATTTTTCTTTCCTTAGAAATTGCTTCAACATTTTCCTTTAAATAAAAAAATGGAATATTTAATTTTTCACATACATTTTCTACATAAATCTTTTCATTTTCTGATTCAGGTCTTATGGAATGATTTACATGTGCAACAACAAGCTCATAATTTATATTATACTTTTTTTTAAATAAAGATTTCAAATCATTAAGAACTGTAAGTAAGCACATCGAATCTGGTCCACCAGAAACTGCAACAACGATTTTATCATTATTTTTAATAAGATTATTTTGAATAATATTATTAGAAACTTCCTTTTGAATTTTTTTACAAATATCTAATCTTTCATCTTTTATCATTCTTCTGGTCCCCTATATAAATTTGCAAACTTTGTATACTGACCAAGCCATGCAAGTTCTACAGTACCTGTAGAACCACTTCTATTTTTTGCAATAATTACTTCTGCAACATTTTTCTTATCAGTATCTGCGTTATAATAATCCTCTCTATGTAAAAACATAACTATATCTGCATCCTGCTCTATTGCTCCAGATTCACGAAGATCACTTAGCATCGGTCTATGATCTGTTCTAGATTCTGTAGCACGACTAAGCTGTGAAAGTGCAATTACAGGTACTGAGAGTTCCTTTGCAAGTATCTTTAAAGATCTACTAATTTCTGATATTTCTTGTTGTCTAGATGAACTTTTATTTTTAGATTCCATAAGCTGTAAATAATCTATTATAACAAGTCCTATGTTCTTTTCAAGTTTAGCTTTTCTACACTTTGCACGAAGTTCAGCCGAACTTAAACCTGGTGTATCATCAATATATAAAGGCATTTCTGAAAGTTTTCCACTTGCTTCACCTAATTTTAACCATTCGTCGCTATTAAGATCAGCATTTTTTACTTTCATACTGTCAACTTCGCTTTCACTACACAAAATTCTGTTTACCATTTGTTCTTTTGACATTTCAAGACTAAATACCATTGTAGGAACTTTAAGATGCAAAGCAACAAAAGTAGCAATGTTTAAAACAAATGCTGACTTTCCCATTGCAGGACGTGCTGCGACTATTAATAGATCTGATTTATTAAGTCCTGAAATTTTTGCATCCAAATCAACAAATCCAGTTTCTAAACCTGATATTTTATTTTTATTTTGAAACATCTCTTCAATTTGATCAAATGTCGTTACAAGTATTTCTTTTATGCTTGAATATCCTTTAGAGTTTCTACCTTGCATTATATCGAAAATATCTTTTTCAGCTTTTTCAACCAAAGCATCAACTTCTTCAGTTTGAGCATATCCCAACTGTAATATATTATTTGCTGCTTTTATAAGTTTACGAGAGATAGATTTTTCCTCAACAATTTTAACATAGCTTTCAATATTTGAAGTTGTTGGTACATTATCAATAAGAGTTGCAATATATTCAGTTCCTCCAACCTTTTCAATTGTTCCTCTTAAAGTTAATTGATCTTTTAAAGTTATCATATCTATATGCTTACCAAGGGAATATAATTCAAACATAGCTGCATATATTTCTTTGTTATCTTCCCTATAAAAATCATCAGCTTTCAAAAGTTCAACTGCAGAAATAACAGCATCTTTATCAACAAGCATAGAGCCAAGTACAGCTTGTTCTGCTATTATATCATTAGGTTGAACTCTATTTACTCCAATTTCATTTTCCATTTAAACACCTACAATCCTACAACTGATATTTTTACCTTAGCAATAATTCCTTCATATAGTTTTACACTAGCTGTATATGAACCTAATTCCTTTATTGGAATATCAATAGATACCTTCTTTTTATCGATTTTTACATTATAAACTTTATCTATTTCTTCAGCAATATCTTTTTCAGTTACACTTCCAAATAATTTTCCATTATTACCTATTTTATGTTTAAACTTAATATATCCCTTTTCTAACTTTTCTTTTAATTTATTTGCCTGTTCAATTTCCTTTTCTTTTCTAAAACTTGCAGCATCATTTTTGGTTTTTGCCTCATTTATAGATTTATTATCTGCTATATTTGCAAGTTTCCTTGGAAGTAAATAATTTCTAGCATACCCTTCACTTACATCGACAATTTGAAGTTTTTTTCCAATACCTTTTACATCTTTATTTAAAACAACTTTCACATTATTACTTCCTTTCTTTTAAATCTGTACTATATTATTCATTTCCAAAATATTCATTTATACTTTGAATTAGTTTTTCTTTTGCTTCATCAATTGTTATTCCTGCAAGTTGAGCACCAGCAAATGTAAGATGTCCACCGCCGCCAACTTTTTCTAAAATAGCTTGTACGTTTATATCCCCCATTGATCTACCTGAAATCATAACAACATCTTCAACTTTACACAATACAAAAGATGCTAATATTCCTGTTATATTTAATAATTCATCTGCTGCCTGAGCTGCTATTACAGGCATATCATCATAATTTTCTTCTGTAGTAGAGATAGCAATTGTTCCCTTTAAAATTTCTGCTTTTTTTACAATATCTACTTTTGCAACATATGTTGCAAAATCATTTTTAAATATTTGTTTTACCTCGGTTAAATCCAGCCCATATTTTTTTAAATATGCTGCTACTTCAAAAGTTCTTACTCCAGTTTTAAAAGTAAAGTTTTTAGTATCTACTACTATTCCAGAATAAATTGCTTCTGCTTCAACAGGACTAAGTTCAATATTATCAAGATACATTAAAATTTCTGTTACAAGTTCAGATGATGATGATGCATAAATTTCATGATATGTAAGAAGAGCATCATCAATAAATTCAGGACCTCTTCTATGATGGTCAATTACAACTTTTTTTTCTATAGATTCTAACAAATCGGGATAAGCCAAATAAGATTTTTTATGAGTATCTACAATTACAAGTAAAGAGCTTGCATAATCATTCTTTTTAATATCATCTTTAGTTACAAATGCATTTTTATATGAATCTAATTCTTTTAGTTTATTTACAACTAATTTAGTACTACTACTAAATTTTGTATCTGTTACAATATATGCTTCTTTATTTAAAGATCTTGCTATTTTATATACACCTACTGATGCACCTATACAGTCTATATCAGTATTTTTATGACCCATTATATATACTTTATCACATTTTAGCATTAATTCTTTTAAGGCTTGGGCTATAGTTCTTGCTCTAACCCTACTTGTTTTTTCAAGGCCCAAATTTGATCCGCCATAAAAATCAAACTTTTTATCTTTTTTTATAACTACTTGATCTCCACCTCTACCAAGTGCGATATCAAGAGCTGATGAACTTGCCATATACCTTTCATTCAAAGTATTTTCAGAATATGACATTCCAATTGAAATTGTAATTGGAAGTTTCGTTTTATCAGTTATATTTTTTACTCTTTCTAATATTTCAAAAGTATTTTTTTCCATTTGTTCTACATATTGCTTTTCAATAAATAGTACATATTTATCTTTATCTAATTTATTTAAAATACCATTATTTTCAACGACCCATGTTCTAATTTCTTTTTCTATCATTGATGAAATTTCGGCTCTATTTACACTATCAAGTCCTTGCAAAGTTTCTTCATAATTATCTATAAATAAAATACCAACAACGGCCCTTGTATCTTCTAAACTTTGTCTAAGTTCACTTTCTACTGTTCTATTAATAAAAGATAAAAGAGTAACCTTATTTTCTTTTATTAAAATGTTATTTCCTATAACATCATAAACACTTCCATTACCAATATCCACAGATAATAGTCCATTACCCTGATTTTGATTTATTTGCCTATCGATTTGTAATGCACTATCATGTATTACTTCTAAAGGAATAATATGCTTTGCTATGTTATTTTGCCATATAATTTTATTATGATCACCAATTATAATCATTGGAATATCTATTACATTAAGTGAGTTTTTTAGGACACTATCAAATCCATTTGCAAGTTCATTAATTCTATAATTTCTATTCTTAATTTCCTTTATACACAAATATATAATGAATGTTGAAATTAAAAGAATTAATATCATATCAAAATATAATGTGCTAGGTTTTACAACACAAAGGATTAATAGTGCAATTATCACAATGATTAAATACACTATTTTTACACAAAATATACTAAAATCTAAAAATTTGTATTTTGATTTTTTTTCAAACATAAACGCTCCTTAAAACAATTTCATACTATTATATTGTACTATTTTTTAGCTAAAAAGTCAAGAAATAACGCTTTTTTAAGAATGCAAAAAAACACTATAGAACTAGAATACATATTCTTTCTATGGTGTTTAATTGAAAATTATATATTTTAACAAAAAAACATTAAATAACAAAACTTAAATTTTTATTGCTGATTTATCCTCCATGCATAATTTATCTGCAATCATTGCTATAAACTCAGAATTAGTTGGTTTACCCTTATTTGAATTTACAGTATATCCAAATATTTTATCATGCATTTCTATCTGTCCTCTATTCCATGCGACCTCAATAGCATGTCTGATTGCTCTTTCAACTCTTGAAGACGTTGTATTAAATTTTTTTGCTAATGTTGGATATAACGTTTTAGTTATAGAATTAATAATATCTTGATTTTCAACTGCAAGCATTATAGCCTCTCTTATATATTGATATCCTTTTATATGTGCTGGTACTCCAACATCATGAATTATATTTGTTACTCTAACCTCTATAGGAGTGCTTGTTGAATTATTTCTATTTATTGTAGAGCTACTATAATACATTGGTGTCGATACTGAACCTACTTGTTGTTCTTCAACCAAATCTCTTAATCTTTCAGTTAATGTAGCCATATCAAAAGGTTTAACTACATAATACGTTGCTCCCAAAGATATTGCCTTTTGCGTAACTTTCTCTTGTCCAATTGCAGACATTACAATTGTAGTAGGTTTTTCATTAGATTCTTCTCTTACTATATCTTCTAAAACAGATAATCCATCTTTTTCTGGCATTATAACATCTAAAAGCAGAATATCTGGTTTACACGTATTAATAATATTTACTGCATTTTTTCCATCATAAGCAGATGCTACAACTTCCATATCTGTTTGTGAGTTTATAAACATACTTAACAATTTTACAAACTCTTTATTATCATCTACAATCATAACTTTAGTTTTACTATTCATCAAAATCCTCCTAACGTTTAACTAATAGTGCAAAACCAATTATATATAATTTTTCCCAAAAAATCAAGGATTTTTGGCGGTTTTTACCATCGACTTTTGTCGAAACAAATACATATATATAATTTTTTATTTATTTTTTTATTTTCATAAATTTTCCAGTATTTTTTTAAATAAAAATCACAAATTAATAACAGTAAAACATCTTTTTATCGAATATTGTTTTACTAACAAATTGGAGGTGAATTAAATGGCAAAATCTAAAAGTAACCCACAAGCTAGAGCTGCTTTAGATAAATTTAAATATGAAGTAGCAAACGAAATAGGTGTAAACCTAAAGCAAGGATACAATGGTGACTTAACTTCTAAACAAGCTGGTTCTGTTGGTGGTGAAATGGTTAAAAAATTAGTAGCTAAAGCTGCTAATGATATGCAACAAGGTCAATAATTAATAATATAACATGCTAAAAAGCAGGAATATATCACTTTCCTGCTTTTTTCATGATATTTTGTAGTTATAACGAGAAATATTATAGAAAAAATTTATATTTTTAAAAAATAATGTATAAATAAAAAAAATCAGCAAATATTAAGAATATAAAAGAAAATTGGAGGTGAATAACATGGCATACTCAAACAGTCAAATGAGCAACAAACAAGCTAAAGCTGCTCTTAATAAATTAAAGACAGAAGTAGCAAGCGAAATAGGTGTTAACCTAAAGCAAGGATACAATGGTGATTTAACTTCTAAACAAGCTGGGCAAATCGGTGGTGAAATGGTTAAAAAACTAGTAGCTAAAGCTGCTAACGATATGCAAAACGGAATGAACTAATTTAGTTTGTATATTGAAATAGGGTTAATTAAATTTAACTCTATTTTTTTATTTTTGTTGATAAACACATTTATTTAATATATAATTATATAAAGGAGTGATTATCATATGAATAATACAAATATACCAAATGAGTATAAACCGATTTCAGCATGGGGATATTTTGGATATAATATTTTATTTTCTATCCCTATTATTGGATTTATTTTTCTTATTGTCTTTTCATTCGATTCTTCAAATATAAATAGAAGAAACTATGCAAGATCATTTTTTATAATTTACTTACTTATCGCCATTGCCTTAGGTATATTATTTGCTTTTGCAGGAAGTATTAGCTTATTAAGTTTTATTCAAAAATAACAAAATTTAACCAAATAAAAGGAATGAAATTATTATAAATTCATTCCTTTTTCTTTTTTATATCTAAAAATTATATTAAATTAGTCTAAAACTAATATAAAGTAAATGTATCAGGTATTTTAAAATTATCACTATATCTATCTGGTCCTTCAATTCCAATATAATGAGTCTTCTTGTCTCCTAGTTCAAAGCACCAAGTTACCAACCATTTATTTAAACTTGTGTAATACCCATATACTTGGTATGCTGTATATATACCAACTTTTACAGTTGCACCTGTTACTCCTACCGCTCCGTCTTGTTTCATCCTTGTGTAACAACTATCTGCATATGTTTTTGCATCTATAGTACTTGATGGTCTTGCATACATTGATATTATCCAATTACCATCTAAAGTGTATTCTAATACAGATGGATTATCAACATCATTATATTTGTACCAATTGTCTTCAACTTTTAAATATCCAAATTCACTATTTCCTATTTTATTTAATTCTTTTGTTGTATTGTTATTTATATCAATATCTTTATTAATTTTATCATTTTTTATTTTTTTAGAAACAAACACAACACCTAAAATAATTCCAATAATAACAACAATTGCAGCCACAGATATAAATATAATTAAACCTGTTTTTGTCGCTTTATTATTACTATATTGGCTATTATTTGGATTAACATTAGAATTTTTGTTTGCACTAAATTCATTTATAGAGTTATTGTTTAATTCTTCAATATTTTCATATTTAACAATTTTTTCTCCACAAACATTACAAAAAAGAGCATCCGGTTCAACTTGATTTCCACACTTTCCACAAAACATAAATCATATTCCCCATTAAAATTATTTTGACATATTCAGTATGTTATAAAAAAAATAAATATGCAATAATATTATTAAAATTTTTAAGTTTTATTAACTACCTCTACAATATTCTTCATTAAAGAGTTACGTCCTTTTTTAAATACTAATGAATATATAGCAATATAGTCCATATTATTAATAGAAAATCGATTTTTCATATAATACAAAAATAACACCCTTACGGATGCTATTTTATAAATTTTAATTATTTAAAAATCCTGTGTAATGTCTACTTACCATTTGTGTTTCAACATTCTTTAATACTTCAAGTGCAACACTTACGATGATTAACACTGATGTACCCCCAAACGTAATTGAAAATGGCATCACACCTTGTAATAGTATTGGAAGTATAGCAATTGCTGCTAAGAATACTGCTCCAAAACTAGTTATATATTTTAGTACTTTTGATATGTACTCTGATGTATTTTTTCCAGCTCTTATGCCTGGTATAAATCCACCATTTTTCTTTAATTGATTTGATATTTCAACTGGATTTACTATAAACATTGTGTATACAAATGTAAATGCAATAATAAGTACTAGATATATTATAGAATATGCAAGTAAATAATACCATGCACTACCTTGTGATACAGAGAATATGTTATTTACAACAGCCCAAAATCCTGATGGATTTCCGTGAGTACAAAGACTAATTATTGTACTTGGGAACATCATAAATGACATTGCAAATATTATTGGCATAACTCCAGCCATTGCAACTTTAATTGGAATATGAGTGTTTTGTCCACCATACATTTTTCTTCCAACTACACGTTTTGCATAGTTAACTGGAATCCTACGTTCAGCTTGTTGTACATATATAACTCCTGCTATAACAACTATCATAGCTAATATTAATGCAACAACAATTAATACATTTGTTATTCCACCATTAGCATATTTAAATAGTGTAACAACACCTGAAGGTATACGAGATATGATACCTACAAAAACTATCATAGATATACCGTTACCGATACCAAATTCAGTTATTTTATCGCCAAGCCATGTAAGTAAAGCTGTACCTGCTATTAAAGATGTCATAAATAGTACACATCCCATAACAGCACCTGCTCCAGATTGAAGAGGAGTAAGTAAATAATTTTTATATGTTATATATAGTCCTAAACCTTCAACTAAAGCAAAAACTATAGTCAAATATTTAGTATATTTAGAAAGTCTCTTTTTACCCTCTTCTCCTTCTCTTGCAAGTTTTTCAAGACTTGGAATTACAACTTGTAATAAATTAAGTACAATTGATGCTGTAATGTATGGTCCAATAGTCATTGCAAATATTGAAAATCTACCAAATGCACCACCTGATATTAAATTTATTGTTGCTGCAAGTCCACCAGCAGCACCTGCTTGTTCATTAAATGTTAATTTATCAAATCCAGGTACAGATATAAATGTACCAAATCTAAATAGTAATATTATAAATACAGTAAATAATAATTTTTTTCTTATATCTTTTACAGAAAATATATTTTTTAAGGTTTGTAGCATATCCTACTTCACCTCAATCTTTCCACCTACAGCTTGTATTTTTTCTATAGCTGATTTTGAAAATTTAGTTGCTACAACTGTTAGTTTTTTTGTTAATTTACCATTTCCAAGTACTTTGATACCATCTAATTCTTTATTTACTAATCCTTTTTCAATTAATACCTTAGAATCTACAACTGTATCATTATCAAATACTTCTAAATCTGCTATATTAACAATAGCATATTCTTTAGCGAAATGATTGTTGAATCCTCTTTTTGGAATTCTTCTATATAAAGGTGTTTGTCCACCTTCAAATCCTCTTCTGATTTTACCACCAGTTCTAGCTTTTTGACCTTTATGTCCTTTTCCAGCAGTTTTACCAGTTCCGCTTCCTATTCCTCTACCAACTATTTTTCTTTTAGTTGTTGCTCCATATGCAGGACCTAATTCATGCATTTTCATGGTTAAGTATCCTCCTCTCTTTTAAATTATACATTATTATTTTAAAATTTCAGTTACTGTTTTGTCTCTAAGTTCAGCTACTTCTTCAGGTGTTCTCATAGCTTTTAAAGCTTTAATTGTAGCATAAACAACATTTCTACTATTACGAGAACCTAATGTTTTTGCTGTTACATTCTTAACACCTGCAAGTTCTAATACAGGTCTTACAGCTCCACCAGCAATAACACCAGTACCTTCAACAGCTGGTTTTAAAATTACCTTTGATGAACCAAAATTTGTTGTATATTCATGAGGTAATGTACCGTTTACTAGAGATATTTTTACTAAATTTTTCTTAGCGTCATCAGTTGCCTTTTTTATAGCTTCTGGAACTTCTGCAGATTTACCGTTTCCAACACCGATACGACCTTTTCCATCTCCAACAACTACAAGAGCACTAAATCTAAAAGTTCTACCACCTTTAACAACTTTTGCTACTCTACTAACATTAACAAGTTTTTCTTTTAGTTCTTGTTTTTGCTCAGATCTAGCTTCAGTCTTTTTAACTGGTTTTCTCTCTTTTTTTGTTTCAGCCATCTTACTTTCTCCTCTCTATTAAAATTCTAATCCTGCTTCTCTAGCTGCTTCTGCTAATGCTTTAACTTTTCCATGATATAAATATCCGTTTCTGTCAAACACTACAGTTTTAATTTCCTTTTTAGCAGCTCTTTTTGCAATAAGTGTTCCTACTTCTTTAGCTGCTTCTACATTTGATGCTTTAGTTTTAACTTCTTTATCAAGTGTAGACGCAGATAATATAGTAGTTGCAGTTTCATCGTTAATTAGATTTGCATATATATTGTTTAAGCTTCTGTAAACGCAAAGTCTAGGTCTTAATGCTGTACCTTTAACTTTTGCTCTTACTCTTTTTTGTCTAGTTTTTCTAGTTTCAGCTCTATTAACATTTTTTATCATTTCAAAATTTCCCTCCTTTTTTTAGTTTCAGGAATATTATTTTTTACCGCCTGCTTTTCCTTCTTTTCTTCTTATTCTTTCATCAGCGTATTTGATACCTTTACCTTTATATGGTTCTGGTAATCTCTTTTCTCTTATGTTAGCAGCTATTTGACCAACTAATTGCTTGTCACAGCCTTTAACAATAATTTGGTTTTGTGCTGGTACTTCAATTGTGATACCTTCAACTTCCTCTATTTCTACAGGATGTGAATAACCTAAAGTTAGCACTAATTTTTTACCTTGTTTTTGTGCTCTATATCCAACACCATTTATTTCTAATGCTTTTTCAAATCCAGTACTTACACCAATAATCATGTTATGAATTAATGTTCTTGTCAAACCATGAATATTTGATTTTGAATCATCTACAAGTGTAACTACTACGTTATTATCTTCCTTAGCTATATTTACACAGTTTAAGAATTCTTCTGTTAAAGTTCCTTTTGGTCCTTTTACAGTAACCTTGTGTCCATCGATGTTTACTTCAACACCTTGTGGTATAGCAATAGGTTTTTTACCTATTCTTGACATTTGGATATTCCCTCCTTTTTACTTATATTTTTATTACCAAACGTAAGCTAATACTTCTCCTGCTACGTTTTGTTTTCTTGCTTCCTTATCAGTCATAATACCTTTTGAAGTAGAAATTATAGCAATTCCTAGTCCATTAAGTACTCTTGGTAATTCTTCAACATTTGCATATATTCTAAGACCTGGTTTACTGATTCTCTTTAAACCTTGTAATACTCTAGTCTTATTTTTATATTTAAGTGTAAGTCTTATTGTTTTGTGAAGTCCTTCTTCAATTATATCACAGGCTTCAACAAAACCTTCACTTACCAATATATCAGCTATTGCTTTCTTTTCTTTAGAATAAGGAATATCAACTGTTTGATGTCTTTCTTGATTTGCATTTCTTATTCTTGTTAACATATCTGCAATTGGATCAGTTGTGTTCATTACTTTTACCTCCTTTTTTACCAGCTTGCTTTTTTAACTCCTGGTATTTCACCTTTATATGCTAAGTTTCTAAAACATATACGGCATATTCCATATTTTCTCATGTAAGCATGTGGTCTTCCACATATTTTACATCTATTATAATATCTAGTGCTAAACTTTGGTTCTCTTTTTTGTTTAGCAATCATTGATTTTTTTGCCATGTTTTATCCTCCCTACTTTTCATCATGTTGGAATGGCATACCTAACATTTCTAGTAGTGCTTTAGCTTCTTCATCAGTTTTTGCTGTTGTAACAAAGCTAATGTCCATTCCTCTTGCTTTATCTACTTTATCATATTCAATTTCTGGGAAAATTAATTGTTCTTTTATTCCCAAAGAATAGTTACCTCTTGAGTCAAAAGATTTTGTGCTAACACCTTTGAAATCTCTAACTCTAGGTAGAGCAACATTGAACAATTTTGTTGCAAAATCATACATTTTATCTCTTCTTAATGTAACTTTACAACCAATGTTCATACCTTCTCTTAATTTAAATGCAGCAATTGATTTTCTTGCTTTAGTAATCATAGGTTTTTGACCTGCGATTAAAGTTAAATCAGACATAGCTACATCTAAAGCTTTTGAGTTTTCTTTTACATCAGAAACTCCCATGTTTATAACAATTTTATCTAGTTTAGGTACTTGCATTACTGATTTATAATTAAATTTTTTCATCATTGCAGGTACTACTTCTGATTTATATTTTTCTTTAAGGTTCATCTATTTTTCCCCTCCTTACTTTATTTCTTCACATTTTTTACAGAATCTTGTTTTTGTTCCATCTTCTGCAACTTTTATTCCAAGTCTTACACCCTTATCACATTTATCACAGTAGAAACTTACTTTTGATATATTTATAGGGCATTCTCTTTTTATAATTCCTGACTCTTGACCTTGTTTTGTAGGTTTAACATGTTTTGTTCTTACATTGATTCCTTCAACTAATACTTTACCTGTTTTTCTGTCAACGCTAAGTATTTTTCCTTTTTTTCCTTTTTCAGAACCAGTGTTAACTACTACCATATCACCTTTTTTTAATTTCATTTTTGTAATCAATTTATTCACCCCCGTATATTAAAGAACTTCTGGAGCTAGAGAGACTATTTTCATATAGTCATTATCTCTTAGTTCTCTTGCAACAGGTCCAAAAATACGTGTTCCCTTTGGTGTTTTATCATCTTTTATTATAACTGCTGCATTTTCATCAAATCTTATATATGATCCATCTTCACGTCTTAGACCTCTTTTTGTTCTTACTATAACTGCTTTTACAACGTCACCTTTTTTTACAGCTCCGCCTGGTGCTGCTTTTTTAACAGAAGCTACTATAACATCACCAATGTTTCCCCATTTTCTGTGATGTCCACCAAGAACTCTTATACACATAATCTCTTTTGCTCCTGTGTTATCTGCAACTTTTAACAATGATTGTTGTTGTATCATGGATTAGTCCTCCCTTCAAATTATATTTAAACAACTAATTATTTAACTTTTTCCACAATTCTTACTAGTCTATATCTTTTATCTTTACTTAGTGGTCTAGTTTCCATTATTTCAACAATGTCGCCAATACTACATTCGTTGTTTTCATCATGAGCTTTAACTTTTAAAGTTTTATTAACTATTTTTCCATAAAGTGGATCTTTTTCTCTATCATCAATTCTAACAACAATAGTTTTATCCATTTTATTACTTACAACTTTACCTATTTTTGTTTTTCTTAAATTTCTTTCCATAACTTACCTCCTTACCACTAAATATTTTTCTCTTTCTTTGTTATTACTGTGTTTACTCTTGCAATATTTTTCTTTACAAGTTCCATTTTTTTAGGGTTATCAAGGCCATTTAAAGCATGTTGAAATCTTAATTTAAATAGTTCACTTTTTAATGCTTTTTCTTCTTTTCTTAAATCTTCTACGCTCATAGCTTCGTATTCTTTTATTTTACTAGATTTCATTTAGCACACTCCCCCTTCTTCTTGTTCTTTCTTACTTACTATTTTACATTTAATAGGAAGTTTTTGAATAGCTTTTCTTAAAGCTTCTCTACTTACTTCTTCAGAAAGTCCTGTTATTTCAAATAATACTCTTCCTGGTTTAACAACTGCAACAAAGTATTCTGGATTACCTTTACCAGATCCCATACGAGTTCCAGCTGGTTTCTTTGTTATTGGTTTATCAGGGAAGATATCAATATATACTTTACCAACTTTTTTTGTATATCTTGAAAGTGTTACCCTTGTAGCTTCAATTTGATTTGCAGTAATCCAAGTTGGTTCTAAAGCAACAATTCCAAATTCACCTTTAGTTATTTTATTTCCTCTTGCTGCTTTTCCTTTTATTCTTCCTTTTTGTACTTTTCTAAATTTTGTTCTTTTTGGTGACAACATTTTTAGTTACCTCCTTTTTCTTGTTTTTTAGCAGGTAGTACATCCCCTTTATATATCCAAACTTTAACACCGATAATACCGTATGTTGTTTTTGCTTCTGCAAAACCATAGTCGATATCTGCTCTTAAAGTTTGTAGTGGAATTGTACCTTCACTATAATGTTCAGTTCTTGCAATTTCTGCTCCACCTAAACGACCAGATACTGCAGTTTTTATTCCTAAAGCTCCTGCTTTCATAGTTTTTTGCATTGCTTGTTTCATTGCTTTTCTGAAAGATATTCTTCTTTCAAGTTGATTAGCTATAGATTCTGCAACTAATGTTGCTGCTAAATCTACATCTTTAACTTCTACAATGTTAAGTGCAACATCTTTACCAATTTTTTTGTTTAATTTTTTTCTTAATTCTTCAATAGCTGCTCCACCTTTACCGATTATCATACCTGGTTTTGCAGTATATACATCAACTTTAACATTATCAGCTTTTCTTGAAATATCTAATTTATATATTCCTGAAGCTTTTAGTGTTTCTTTTAAATATGTACGTATTTTGTAATCTTCAACAAGATTGTTAGAAAAATCTTTTTTATTTGCATACCAAGTTGAAGACCAATCTTTTATAATTCCAACTCTAAGTCCGTGTGGACTAACTTTTTGCCCCATAATATTTACCTCCTTACTTCTTTAAGCTTCTGTTAATACTACTTTAATATGGCTTGTTCTTTTTCTGATTCTATCTGCACTACCTTTTGCTCTAGGTAAAATTCTTTTCATTGTAGGTCCTTGGTTTGCATATATTTCAGATATAACTAATTTTGTTTCATCCATATGATGATTATTTACAGCATTTGCAATAGCTGATTTTACTAATTTTTCAACCATTGGTGCAGCTGCTTTATTTGTATATTTAAGTATTGCAATAGCTTCTTTTGCACTTTTTCCTCTGATTAAGTCTATAACAATTTTAACTTTTCTAGCACTTATTCTAGCATGACGAAGTTCTGCTACTGCTGTTTTTTGTTCTACAACTTTTTCTTCCATTTTAAGGCTCCTCCTTTTTTAGATTCTTACTTATTTTATTGAAGATTTTTTATCTCCTGAATGTCCTCTGAAAAGTCTTGTTGGAGCAAATTCTCCTAATTTATGTCCTACCATTTCTTCTGTAACATATACTGGTACATGTTTTCTTCCATCATGTACAGCTATTGTATGACCAATCATTTGAGGATATATAGTTGAAGCTCTTGACCAAGTCTTTAACGCTTCTTTTTTATTTTCTGCGTTTAATTTTTCTACTCTTGCTAGTAGTTTTTCATCACAATAAGGTCCTTTTTTAAGCGATCTTGACATATTCTATCCCTCCATTATTTTCTATTTCTTCTTTTAACAATATATTTATCTGTTGGATTTTTTGTTTTTCTTGTTTTGTATCCAAGTGCTGGTTTACCCCAAGGAGTCATTGGTCCTGCGTGTCCTACTGGAGCTCTACCTTCACCACCACCATGAGGGTGATCACAAGGGTTCATAACAGATCCTCTAACTGTAGGTCTAACACCCATATTTCTTTTTCTACCAGCTTTACCTAGTGAAACATTTTCATGTTCTAAGTTTCCAACTTGACCAATACATGCTCTACAATCAACAAGTATAAGTCTCATTTCACCAGATGGCATTCTTACATGTGCATATTTATCTTCTTTTGCCATAAGTTGTGCAGACATTCCAGCACTTCTTACAAGTTTAGCACCTTGACCTTTGTGCAATTCAATGTTGTAAATCATTGTACCAACCGGTATTGATCTAATTGGCATACAGTTACCTGGCTTTATATCAGCTTTTTCAGATGATATAACTTTATCTCCATCTTTAAGACCAACTGGAGCTATAATGTATGCTCTTTCTTTATCTTCATATTCGATTAAAGCTATGTTTGCAGTTCTGTTTGGATCATATTCAATACCAATTACAGTTGCTTCCATATCTACTTTATTTCTTTTAAAATCAATTATTCTATATTTTCTTCTGCTTCCACCACCATGATGTCTTACAGTGATTTTACCTTGAGCATTTCTACCTGCATTTTTCTTTAATGGTGCAAGTAATTTTTTCTCAGGTGTGCTTTTTGTAATTTCATCGCTTGCTAGTAATTTTGTATTTCTAAGTGATGGAGTAACAGGTTTAAATGACTTTATTCCCATTTTTTACTACCTCCTAGCTATTAGTTCCAAATGCTGAACTGATTTCCTCAATTTCAGTCTTGTATTTTCTATTTAATTTAGTTTCTTTTCCACCTTTTGCAAGATATTTTTCCTCTGAAGGATTTGTATCTATAGTAACTATTGCTTTTTTCCAAGCTTTAGTTTTTCCTTGGTGTACTCCAACTCTTTTATTTTTACCATCGTATCTTAATGTGTTAACACTTTTTACCTTAACTCCGAAAAGTTCTTCAACTGCATTTTTGATATCAACTTTTGTAGCTGTAAGAGCAACTTCGAAAGTATATTTACCAATAGCGATGTTTTCATAACTTTTTTCAGTCATTATAGGTTTTATTATAACGTCTTCTGCAAATTTCATTATGCGTACACCTCCTCTAATTTCTTAATAGCGTCTTCAGTTACTACTAAATTATCATATTTTAATAAATCAAATACGTTAATTGTATTAACTAAAGTAGTTTTTACATTTTCAATGTTTCTTGCTGATGCTTGAACATTTAAGTTTTTCTCACTTAAAACGATAAGTGCTTTTTTAGTATTTAAGTTATTTAATACTTTAACCATTTCTTTAGTCTTGATTTCTTTTAATTCTAATTTATCAACAACTATTAATTCTTTTTCTTCTACTTTAGAAGTAAGTACTGATTTTAAAGCAAGTTTTCTCATTTTTTTAGGAATTGCATATTTATATGATCTTGGTTTTGGTCCAAGTGCAATACCACCTTTCATCCATTGAGGAGCTCTTATAGAACCTTGTCTTGCTCTACCAGTTCCTTTTTGTCTCCATGGTTTTCTTCCACCACCACGAACTTCTGCTCTTGTTTTAGTTGATCCTGTACCTTGTCTTTGATTAGCTAAATAATTAACTAATGCAGTATGTACAACTATATCATTAACATCTACACCAAAAACATTTTCATTAAGTTCGATATCTTTTACTTTTTTACCTTTCATATCTAAAACGTCTACTTTAAGCATTTTATTTCCTCCTTCCTTTCACTTTATCCTACTTTACAGTTTCTCTAATTCTTAAAACTGCACCTTTAGCTCCAGGAACAGATCCTTTAACTAAAATAACATTTTTATCTGTATCAACTTTAACAACTGCTAGGTTTAATATAGTTGATGTAACATCTCCCATATGTCCTGGTAATTTTTTACCTTTAAATACTCTACCTGGTGTTGTTGTAGATCCCATAGAACCTGGTCTTCTATGATACATAGAACCATGAGCCATAGGTCCTCTATGTTGACCATGTCTTTTAATATTTCCTTGGAAACCTTTACCTTTAGATGTACCTTGAATATCAACTCTATCCTCAGTAGTAAAAGTATCAATTGTAATTTTGCTTCCAATTTCATACTCATCTAAATTTTCTACTTTGATTTCTTTTAAATATTTTTGTAATTCTACTCCAGCTTTTGCAAAAATACCTTTCATTGGTTTATTTGCATTTTTTTCTTTGATTTCTCCAAAACTTACAACAATTGCATTATATCCTTCTTTTTCAGCAGTTTTTTTAGCAACTACAGTACAAGGTTTAACTTCAATTGCAGTAACCGGAATTGCAACTCCATCTTCAGAGAAGATTTGTGTCATTCCAACTTTTTTACCGTAAATTTCTTTTACCATTTTGTTTTCCTCCCTTTAATTTTTAGCTTTTAAACTTCATATTTAAAATATACAAACACTTAGTATAGGGTATGTCATTGCCTTATTTCATAGGATGACTACTAAACATTTTAAAAGTTTAATTATAATTTAACTTCGATATCAACACCTGCAGGCATATCTATTGACATTAGTGCATCAACAGTTGCTTGATTTGGTTTAATAACGTCGATAACTCTTTTATGAGTTCTCATTTCAAATTGTTCTCTTGAATCTTTATGTTTGTGTGGAGAACGTAATATTGTAATAATTTCTTTTTCTGTTGGTAGTGGAATTGGTCCTGAAACTTCTGAACCTGTTTTTTTAGCCACTTCAACAATTTTTGATGCTGCTTGTTCTAGCACTACATGATCATAAGCTTTAAGTCTTATTCTCATTTTTTTAGTTTGTTCTTTTGCCATATGTAAAACACTCCTTTTCTATAACATCTCAGCGTCACAAGTTTTACACTACCCCGTGTGTTTCTTTTTTAGACATATAAAAACCAAATTTTACTTAAAATAAAACTTGGCAAATACATATCAATTATACTTGCCGCCTGATTTTAAACCAGACATGCTCCATAAGAGTTCCCTACCTCGATGGGTAGCCACATCTTACTTCAACGCAAATCAACATCTCTATTATAACTTATTTTTATAAAAAAAGCAATACTTTTCGTGAAAAAACCTTAAAAATATTGTTTCTTTAGTATAAATGTAACAGAAATGTAACAGAAAGAAAAATAGTTAATTTCATCTATTGATTTGTTATATAAATTTATTATATAATAATTCTGACATAAGAGGTGAGGGATAAAATGTTTAAATTTATAAAAAAAATATTTATTCTTATACTAATAATAATCATTCTTGTGTGTTCATTTATAACATACGAAGGATATTCAATGTACAAAGAAGTAATATCAAAGGAAAGTATTGAAAAAAAGGTAGAAAAAATTAAAGAATACGATAACTACATTTCAATATCTGAAGTCCCTGAAACATATAAAAACGCAACTATTGCAATAGAAGATCATAGATTTTATTCTCATGGCGCAATAGATGTATTTACAACAGCTCGTTCATTTATAGAAAATATCAGAAACAAAGAGCTTAGCAATGGTGGAAGTACAATTACGCAACAAGTAGCAAGAAATATGTACTTTACACAAGAAAAAAGCTTTATAAGAAAAGTAGCTGAATTATTTGTAGCTGTTGATTTAGAAAAAAATTATAGTAAAGATGAAATTTTGGAAATGTATCTAAATATTATATATTTTGGAGACGGATATACAGGTCTTAAACAAGCATCTTATGGATATTATAGAAAATCTCCTTCAAAGTTATCTTTAGCTGAACAAGCCATGCTTGCAGGTATTCCTAACGCACCTAGTATATATTCTCCAAATGTAAATCCAGAACTTGCAAAAAAAAGGCAACAAAAAGTTTTAGACGCTATGGTTAAATATGGCTATATATCAAAGGCTGAAGCAAACAATATTTCTGGTGTTGACTTATAATTTATAATAATATATAATGTTTTTACATACGCATATACATTTAAATAAATTATTTTTAAAGGAGAGTTAATTATGAATGTTAAATTAATTGCATTTACCAAACCTGATAGCTATCAAGGAGAATTTGATTTAAAAAAGCTATTAGATTTTTGTGCCAAAATGGCAGGAATATGCTACATGAAAGATAATTTCGAGAAAATTCTAAATGAGCCAGAAATTTCTACAGAGAAAAGATTAAATCGTGTCTTAAAATCAGGTCATCACAGTGTATTTGATCACGTTAAACTTACTTTTGAATTTTCAAATATTCCTAAAATTATAGCTATGATTTTAAATAACGAAAAAGATTACTCAACTTCAGAAAAATCTGCAAGATATACTGAACTTAAAGATTTATCAAAAAGGGAAAGCACTTTATACAACAAATGGATAAATATACTTATGCCTATTATAAAAGAAAAGTATCCTAAACTGTATAACGCAAACCTAAAAGATCCTATGCTAAAAATAAGAAAGCTAGCTCAAGAAAACGCAAGATATTTTGTATCTATTTTTTCAAGAACAACAAGCATGGGATATACAGTATCCTTAAGGCAACTAAATTATTTACTATACATGATGGATGAATTCATATTAAATCACGATTCTACAAACTTTAACGACATTTTAGCCCAAAATTTGAAAGAATTCGTTTCACTTTTTGATGAATACAGGGTAAAAGATTTAATTCCTTTAGGAAAGAACAGGAAGCTATCTTTATTTGGCGACAAAAAATACAACGATATTCCTGATGTATTCTCTTACGTTTATCAAACTTCATTTAAAGCTAGTTTTTCTTGTGTTGCACAAAATCACAGGCACAGAAGTGAACATTCTTTTATATATCTGCTTGACAATTTTGAATTTTATATTCCAGAAATATTAGAGGATAACGATAATTTAAAAAGTCAGTGGGCTAAAGATATGCAAAGTATTGCTGATATGTATCCACAAGGAACATTGGTTAAAATCGTACAAACTGGTAATCTAGATACACTATTTCTTAAGTCAACTGAAAGAGTATGTGGACAAGCTCAACTGGAAATTATGAGACATACTGCTAATACAGTAGAGAAATTTATTCAAAACTCTGAGTATGGCTATATTTTAAAAGATTTAACAAATGGTGCAAATGCAAAATGTAAATATAAAAACAGTACATGCTCTTCCCCATGTATTTTTGGAGCAAATCAATATAATAGAAAGATATAGGTGATAATCATTATGAATAAGATTTTTGTAATAGAAGGAACTGATGGTTCAGGAAAACAAACTCAAACAAACTTAATTTATAAACGTTTACTAAAAGATGGAAAGGAAGTTTTCAAAACTTCCTTTCCAAACTATGATAATCAAAGCTCTGGTCCAGTTAAAGAATACCTATCAGGCAATATTAGTTCTAATCCAAATAGTATTTCATCCAAAGCTGCTTCATTATTTTACGCAGTAGATAGATATATCAGCTATAAAGAAAACATAGAAAAATATTATTTGGATGATAAGACAATAATTTTATTTGATAGATATATTTCATCGAATCTTCTTCATCAAGGTGGTAAAATTTTAAAAAGTACTAACAACTTAAATGAACTAGATACTTTTAGCGAATGGGTTATAAACATAGAAGAAAATGACCTTGAGCTTCCTTCACCTACTATTGTGTTTTTCTTACATGTTCCAACAGAATATACCATTTCACTTATGAAAGAAAGAGAAAATAAATATTCACACACTGAAAAAAAAGATATTCATGAATCAGATTGTGATCATTTAAAAAACGCAGAAAAGTCTGGATTATATTTTGCAAAAAAATTTAACTGGAAAATAATTGAATGTGTAAAGAATGGAAAACTAAGAAGCATAGAAGATATTAATAACGAAATATACTCAATCATTGAAAAATATATATAAAAAGGCGTCGTATTTACGGCGTCTTTTATAATTGACTTACAAAATTTATTATGTTATAATTCAGCCCAGGTGATAAATTTGAAAATATATGTTATGAGACATGGTCAAACGAACTGGAACATAAATAAAATTTTACAAGGACAAACAAATATTGATTTAAATGAAACTGGAATAAATCAAGCAAAAGCCAAAATTGAAGAAATAAAAAATCTAGATATAAATTTAATTTTTTGTTCACCTTTAAATAGAGCGGCACAAACTGCAAAAATAGTTAGTAACAGGAAAATTCCAATTATATATAACGATTCTTTAACTGAAAGATGCTTTGGAGATTTTGAAGGTAAAAAAAGTTTGGAATATAGCAATGAATATTACAATTATAATGCAAACTTACAGACAAACAACGTTGAACCAATACAAGATTTGTGTAATAGAGTATACTCTTTTTTGGACGAAATACCCCGCACATACAAAAATAAGAAAATTTTATTAGTTACACACGGTGCCACAGCTAGAGCAATAAATTCATATTTTAATGGTCTATCAAAAGACGGATATATAGAAAGGATTCCAATCGATAACTGTACAATAAAAGAGTTTGAATATTCAATTTGATTTTTCAATCACTATAACAAAAGCATTATTTTTTGAAAAAATTGAATATTAATAAGTCTAATCCCCCTTATTTTTTAAGCTTTTTTAATTAATTACATAAAACCACTTGATTTTTAAATTAAATTATGTTAAAATGTTTTGGTAATAACGATATTTTATAATTCAAGGAGGTGTAACTCGTGCCAAATATTAAATCAGCAAAGAAAAGAGTTAAAATAATTGACAAAAAAACTGCTCAAAATAGAGCTACAAAAAAAGCATATAAAGAAGCTATAAAAGCTTTTGAAGCTGCAGTAGAAGGAAATGCTAAAGATAAACAAGAATTATACGCTAAAGCAGTTAGTATGGTAGATAAAGCTTGGTCTAAAGGTGTTTTAAAGAAAAATACAGCATCTCGTAAAAAAGCTACATTAACAAAATTATTAAATAAGTAAAATTATTTATTCATTAAGTAAAGCCTTATGGATAGACATTTCATAAAAAACTAATTTTAATAAAAAAAGAGTAAAGATTATTTTAAAATCTTTGCTCTTTTATATTAATATATTTTATCTAACAAATTTAATGTAAGTTTTTTTGCCTCAAGATCATTTGATTTTATATTTCCGATGTTATCACATCCATACCAAGTTGATAATGTATATTTATCAGTAATAATAGTTGACCAATCACAATTATGGTTTTCCGAACTCGCAGATTTAATATATACTTGTTTTCCATCTATATCCTTTTTTAAACAAGATTTTAAACTATTGCATACGTCTTCTTTTAAAACTTTTCTTGTTTCTCCCTTTTTTTCTAAATAAATATTTTCTTTACTATCTACAACTCTAGAATATGAAACCGGCTCTTTATATTCCCCGTCAGTCAAAACCGTCCTATATGCTGAAGATAATTCTAATAATGTACACCCCATTGTTAATCCACCTAATGAAAGTGCATGTAAATTTTTATCATATTTTTCATTTACAGAATTTATACCTAAATCTTTTAAAAATTCATATGATGTACCTATCCCTATATCTTGCATAACTTTTACTTTTATAACATTGGTACCACTTTTAATAGCCTCTTCTATAGTCATTTCACCCTTAAAACCGTTATAATAATTTGAAGGTATATAATTACCAGTTTTTATTGGCTCGTCAATATATTTGCTATTTAGGGTTATAACGCCTTTTTCTAAACCACATGCGTATACAGAAAGTATTGATAGCATTCCTCCAGGTTGTGATAATCTTTCAGTAGCTCTATTCTTGTTTGTAACGACATTATCATTATAATTTGGTTCACCAAAGGTAATAACTCTATTATCTTTATTTCTGCCACCAACAATAGCAACAATTGTTCCTGTATTGTTATCTAATATAACTGTTGCAGATTCTGCATTATTTAAAAACTTATCATAATTGTTATATACTTCTTCTAATTTATTTTGTATATTAATGTCTTCACAAGTATATATTTTATACCCTCTTGTTACTAATATATTCTCAGCCTCATCTTCACTTACATTTTCTTTTTCTTTTATATCATTTATTACATCATCTAAAACTAAAGCAAGATAATATGATTTAACATTATCAAAAAAAGCTGTGTCACCATAAGATATCGATGCAATTTCGTTTCCATTTTTATCATAAATACATGTATTCTTTTTTATATCTTCTTTTACATTTTCACTTTCTTCAGTTTTCATACTCTTAGATAGTATAAAAACTAAAAATATAGTTAAGCATATAAACAAAGTAGCAAGTACAATTTTTAGTATTATTTTGTTTTTCATATTATATTACACTCCTCCATTACATATTTTAATAATTTAGTATTTATTAAGAATTAACCTACTGTGTGAATATTCTTTTTTAAAGTTTTATTAAAAAGCCATGGACTAAATAAATCTCTAGTACTAAATACGGCTTTTAGTGTCCCTTTTTCCCCTTGACCTAAAGTAAGTATATAATCCTCATTTTCTTTAGTTATACTATCTATATCCACAATATATTGTATTTCATCTGGGAAATTAAAGTAAGAAAATTTTACTTCCTGCCAATTCTTTCCACCATCTTTTGTTGCGTATATTATTGGAAAATTAACATCACTAGTATTATCTAAAATTAAAACTCCTGTATTTTCATCATACATACACAAATCGACCAAAGTATTAGCTGAATTATTTAAAGGAAGTTCTCTTTCTTCCCAAGTTTTTCCAGAATCATATGTCAAATACATTTTTTTACTCTCACCATAATATTTTGAATAATCAGTACCAAGTGCCACATATCCAAAATTTTTAGATGTAAATCCTATTACTCTTTTAGTTATATAATTCACAAACTTTCCATTCGTATCAATATTTGCTTGTTTCCAAGTAGTACCATTATCTAATGATATTTTTAATATTGGACTTCTACCATAAAAATATGCAATAGGTAAGCTCTCATTCTTTGACATAAACCAGCTATTTGGTGTAAGTGATAAAGAGTTATAGAATTCTAGAGTATCATCCAGTTCCTCTTTAGATATATCTGCATTAATCCATGTTCTTCCATAATCTCTAGTAAATTTTAATTTACCTTTATTATCTATATAATAATCAGCTTCCATCATATAGTTAGGATTTCCTGATAGACTAGTATGGGTTGCACTAAAAACATATAAATATTGTTCTTCTGAAATCATACTTACTCCATCATTTAACCTAATTACTACATTAGTATTTCCATCACTTATACCACCTTTTCCAGCATCATAATCTTCTTTATTTAACACAGCCTTTTCTCCTGTCCTCATATCAAAAATTGGTTTTCCACTCTCTATTATTGTATTAGGCACATACCTAACAACATAACTAGTAAGATTACTTTTCTTAATTTGTTCTTTTAAAGGTATCTTTTTCATACAATTACTTATGTACTCTATATCGCTATTCTTATCATATTCAATAACAATTGGTAAATTATCATTAACTGGCAAATTATATGTCAATTTATTTTTTTTATATGTATATCCTACTCTTCCAACATACTGTTCATTTTCATCAAAAGCATTAAGTGATAAAGTAAATGATTTAATATTTCCTCTATTATTTACTCTTGCTTCAAAATATGCAACTGTATATTTATTTGTCATTCCATCCGATTTCTGTATAATATCTATCATCTTATCAAGGCCTTTTTTAGTTAAGTTATAACTGCCAAGACTATATGTATTTTCTCCATCTTTAATATTTTTAGGATGATATTTTTTATAATATTTTATACTAAAACAACAAAGTAATAAAACTATTATTACTAAAATACTTATTTTTAAGATTTTCTTTTTTAGTTTTTCTTTTCTTAACTTTTCTATTTCTTGAATTTTTTCATCAACTATTTTTTGTATATCAATATCTTCTTTTTTTCCTTTTTTGCAATTTAGTAACTCCGATACATCTAGTTCCAATATTTCAGCTAAAGACTTTAGTATTGTAATATCAGGAAAACTTAACCCTCTCTCCCATTTACTGACTGCTTTATCTGTTATATACAATTTTTCTGCCAATTGTTGTTGTGTCATTCCTTTTTCTTTTCTAATGTTCATAATAAAGTTTCCAAAATTATTATTATCCATGCTTTACCATCACCGTTAAAATTATATCACTAGTTTAATATATTGTCTATCTACTGTTAGTTTAGTTGTCAAACTTCTTAAGATTTCAAGACTATTTTAAAATAATTAATGCATTTAACAATTCATATTACTACTAATACAATTTTACAATTCTGATATAAAATAGAAAAAAGTAGAAAGTTTATAAAACAATATTATATTGTTTTATTGTATAATTAATTTAATATGATATAATTAGAATTGGGAGGTAAACGTAATATGAAAAAACAAAGCAAAATAATTATTTTAATTCTTTCTTCAATATTATTAATATTAATAATTATATTGGCTGCTCTAATAATTTCAAATAATTCTAACAAAACAAATATTTCTGAAACAAATAAAAATAGCAATATAGAAAAAATAGAAGATAAATCAACCGAACAGACTAAAGAAATAGAAAAAACTCAAGGAGAAGAACCACCACCAACATCAGAAGGAAAATTATATATAACATATGGCGATAAAATTATTACTGCATATAAATGCGATTATGATCTAGAAAGTGAACTTGCTCATCCATGGGAAATAAAAGAAAAATTTGATAAAATGTGGAATTCAATTGATTCCGATATTCTAACTTTTTCAGAAAGAGATACAATCGATGCTACATTACAGTTTAGTAGATATGGCTATCCAAAAGATGATCTTGACTTTTTTATAGAGGATTTGATATTTTTTTATGACACAGGTACAAATGGAAAATCAAATGCAAATATCTATTTAAAAAATGAAAGTAAAAATAAAATTGCAAGAATTTCAGATGGAAATGTTGGTAAAAATATTCGAGCATTTAAAATTAATAATACTTGGTATGCATATAGAGTTATCGTTACAGAATATGTATATGTTGAATAATTTTTGTAAAGCTTATATAAACATAAAAATGATTGAAATTACATTTGTAAAATCAATCATTTTTATTGTATTAATTTAATAAAAAAATTTAAGCATAAATACTACTATTAGTACTGAAACTCTAGAGTAACATAAACTCTACAAGTACCATCTTCATATGCCGGATTAGTTTCTGTGCCAATAAATTTAGATAAATCCTTACATTCATATGTAAATAAATATCCTACCTGATCTGATACATTCATCCAATCTGAAGTATATTCTGTATTAGAATAAGAATATAAAGTAAAATTATCTTTTCTTTCATAAGAATTTATCCCTTGGGATACATCTATTATATGTTTGTATATAGATTTTTCTT
>FR891269.1:61331-104563 GCA_000433755.1 Clostridium sp. CAG:465
CTTACTAAAATCTATATACAACCATTTACATTCCAGGCATTCCTGTTCTTAGCTGTCCCCTTGTTTGTAGTCCTCCAATTCCATTTATTCCCTCTCTTGTATTAGACAAGATATTTGCTAAAGGAATATATTTATCTACCGGAGTATACGCTATAGTCTCCGCTACAATCAGTGGATCCATCATATCAATTAAAACTCTTTTAGGTGCACTGGCAAAATTTGCTCCTGCAGATACTATAGCCTCATAATAGCTTTGACAAGCGCCTGCAAATATAACTAAATTATCAAGATTATGTTCATAACGCCTTGCTTCTAATACACCTTGTACATAATACCTAGAATTTTTATAATTATCTATATTGTATATATCATTTCTTTTTTTCATAAAAGCATCATGTCCAGTAAGTATTAATATATTAGGTCTTATACGCTGCAGTAATGAATATACCTGTTTATATTGTTCATTTTCAGGTATATTATATACATATGCTGTTAAGCCCATTCTTTTATAATTTTTTTTACATTTTTCAGAATATTCAGAATCTCCGATCAATATGAAGTATAACTCCAGGCTTTTTCAACACTTCTTCTTTTTTATATATGTTAGGATTATCGTATGAATTTATTTGATCTCTTATAAAACTATTATAGTTATTATAATTGTTATACCCATTATATTTCTTGTTTATGTTAGTATAACATCTACTCATTCTTATATGTCTTGATTCTTCAATTTTTTTCATTCTTTTATCCATTTCATCTTTATTAATATGTTTCAAATCAAACATTGGTGCATCAGCCACAATCCTTACAGTAATTCCGAACTAAATCTACTATTTCATTTCTTATATTAACTACTCTAAACATAATGTCAAAATTATATGATTTTCTTGCAACGATATCTCCAACCTTAAACGTTTCCATAAAAAAAACACCTCATACAATATTGTATTCCTACAACATGTAAAAAGTGATTTTTTCTTAATGATACATTACGTTATTAAGTAATCCATAAGAAAGAGCCATCATTATAACACTTGCCATTAAGACACCTAAAATAATTGCAAGCATTGCTTTCTTTTTATTCATTCCAAGTACACTAGCAACTAAAGCACCTGTCCATGCACCAGTTCCAGGAAGTGGAATTCCAACAAATAGAACTAAAGCTATAAATTCTCCCTTTTCAAATTTACTTTTATTTTTTTCTGCTTTTTTTTCTAGTTTTTCTACTACTCCTCTAAATAATTTTGTTTTTTTCATCCAATTAAATATTGGAGTTAAAAACATAAGAATAAAAGGAATTGGTAATAAATTTGCAACAATTGCAATCGGATAGGCAATAAAAGGACTTAAGTTTAATGCTCCAGCAGCAAGTAATCCTCCTCTTAATTCAAGTATTGGAAGCAAAGAAACAACAAAAACTATAATTTCTTTTCCCAAAGGTGTACTTGCAAATCCACCAAACATACCTAATATTCCATCTACTAATCCTTGAGCCATATTTTCTCTCCTTTTCAACCATGTAATATTATATTTAAAATATCTAAAAAAATCAATACATTTTAATATTTTTATCTATTATTTTACTAATATGTATATTTTTTATACTTGCACTATCTACTGTAACTCCTTCACCCATATTTGGATGACTATGAGAATATATTAAATCAACTATAAATAATGACACTAGTACTACACAAATTGGAATTATAATATAATTTGATATTTTGCCGAAAATTTTACTTAGTTTTGGTGCTAAAAGATAAACCACAGCACAACCACCTATGCCAAATACTATTGCACCTTCTAAGCATACTCTTCCATTTATATTCACCAAATAATTACTATAATCCCACCATCTTACTCCTCTTGTTACTTCTAAGTACCAACTAGTAAAATATTCAATAATTGTACAAAGAACTGTCATTGAAAAGAAAGTGATAACTGGTTTTTTAAATACTTTTCTAAGTAATAGTAAAATAAGTACGCCTCCACTACCATATATTGGAAGCCATGGTCCAAATAATACTCCCCTATTCACTAATTTACCAGTTTGGACAAGTACTAGACACACTTCCCAGATCCATCCAATGAATGAAAATACAAAAAAGAATAAAATATAATCTGTAATTTTATACCATTTTCCATAATCATTTTGTGGGTTAGATAGCTTTTCTTTTGTACTTTTTATTCTATCTTTTATCATATTATTCTTCCTCCTCTTCTATCTTTGAGGAAACATTAAGTTCATCTTCTTTTACGATTTCACTATTTATAGCTTCTTCTTTTAATGTTGTATATAACCTTGCAAAACTTGCTGAGTTATATGCATTAGCATAAAATATTCCAACAATACCAAATGTTAAACTTGAAAGTATATTCCATAATATAAAGGAAAGTTCAAATATGAAAGTTTTCCATTTTTGACCTTTCATCATCTGTTTACTAATCTCAAAAGCTCTTTTTCTTTTTATATTTGGATTATCAGCTATAATATATGGTATCATATAATATTCATAACTTTTAATAATTCCAGGAACTATTAATAAAATACTCCATAAAAAGATAGATATTTCTTTAACAAGCATTACAAAAACAGCATTTAAGTAACCTTTTTCTTTAAAAATAGTTAAAAGTTCTAATATACTAACTTTTTCCTTCTGATTCTTTATAAAAAATCTCTTTGAACCAACAGATACTGGTAATCCTATAAATATTATAAATAATATTGTTACAATAGCAGCAAGCCAGAAGAATCCTCCTGAAAATATTTTTAAAATCCAATTAAAATGGCTAGTATATACTGACAATGTATCTGCAGCAATTTTTTGAGTATTACTTAATTTATCATTTAAACTTTCTTTATAATCTGTTATATCTATACTCTTTAAGAAAATTTCATCTTTTTCTTCTATAGCCTTTCTAATTATTGTATAATTATCAACGTTATCTGATGTTTGATGAATTATTCCGACTGAATCAGCATATTGTATTCCTAAAAATGCAAGTATAAAACATATACCTATTGCAGCCCAATAATTCTTTCTTAAATCAGATTTAGCCTGTTTTTTTAACTCTTTTCTTACCCACATATCTTTCCCTCCACAAATTAAAACAAAATGTGACATTTTTCTTATTATAGCATAAAAATTTAGGCTATTCAACCTGATACAATATAATATTTTATATTTTTATGCGCATAATAACACCAGCAGTGTTTTAATTAACATTTACTGATTGTTTAAATATACAATGTTTTGTTATATCATATATACATAGGTTTTAAGGTGATTAAATGAAGAAGAATGAAGCAGGAATAATAGATCAAAAAGCTTTTGGAAAGAAAATAAAAGATGCTAGGAAAGCAATTAAACTTACACAATTTGAATTAGCCGAAAAAATAAATGTATCACAGAATTTCTTAGGTGATATTGAAAGAGGAATTAAACTTCCAAGTGTTCCAAAATTAATTGTACTTTCAAATGTACTAAATTTAAGTTTAGATAGTATGTTTTCGGCTTCATTGAATAGTTTAATTGAAGAGCCAAAAGAAATATACTTTACAGATAAACAGCTTTCAGTGATGTCAAAAATAATCAACATGGTAAATGATAATTTCTAATTAGTGTAATAAATCCCAGACTATATCTTTAGTCTGGGATTTTATAAAATTTTAATGCATTGTTATACACATTTTCCACAATCAATTCTTCATTTACATTTTTATATTCAGCAAGCTTTTTACAAATATATTTTAGATTTGTTGAATTATTTATAGTTCCTCTAAGTGGAACAGGTGGAAGATACGGTGCATCTGTTTCTACAACAATTTGTTCTAAAGGAATCTTTTTTAAATAATCTCCAAAACTAGCTGCTCTTTTATATGTAATATTTCCACCAAATGCAACGGTATACCCCCTCTCCAACACTAATCTTACTAGGTCATCTGTTGGATTAAAACAATGTAGTAATACTCCATATTCTGCTTTTTTCTCATTCTTTAAAATTTTATAAGTTTCTAAAGAAGCATCCCTTGTATGCACCAGTATTGGAAGTTTAAGAGTATTTGCAAGTTCAATTTGCTCTATAAAACAATTTATTTGTTCAACTTTGTCTTCTTTGCTGAAATGATAGTCAAGTCCTATTTCACCTATTGCAACAATTTTTTTATTATCTTCATTCTTATACATATCATATAAATCTTGAACTTTATCTCCTTTAGCATTATATGGATGTATACCAATAGACGAATATATGAAATCATGTGTATTTGCAAGTTTTATACACTCTAATGATTCCATTACACTTGCTCCTACATTTACTATATATTCTACATTTTCAGCTTTACATTTATTTAATATTTCTTCT
This sequence comes from Clostridium sp. CAG:465, assembly GCA_000433755.1. Classification (GTDB taxonomy): domain Bacteria; phylum Bacillota; class Clostridia; order TANB77; family CAG-465; genus CAG-465. Next base: position 65,700 of record FR891269.1, read on the forward strand.
CTATTTTCATCAAATGCTTTATCGTTATAATGTGCATGAGTATCAAAATATTTCATAAAATATTCTCCTTTATTTTTTTGTATCTATTTTTGTTGGTAACGTAACTATTACCTCTGTTCCTTTATTAACTTCACTACGTATATCAATAGTACCATTATTTCCTTCAATCATCTCTTTTACAATTGAAAGACCTAATCCTGTTCCGCCAGCTTTTCTACTTCTTGCCTTATCTACTCTATAAAATCTTTCAAATATTCTGTCTAAGTCTTTAGCTGGTATTCCTATTCCATTATCAACAACCTTAAAATATGCATTAGAATTTACTGAGCCAACATAAACAGTAATAATCCCTCCATCTGGTGTATATTTTATACTATTACTTACAATATTTATAATTACACGTTCAATTGCATCTCTATCTGCATATACTTGAGCTGGTTTATTACTCACAATACATTCCAATTTATGTTTCTTTTGTTCAGCTTGAAATCTCATTTTTTCACATACACCTAAAGCTAATTCATCAAGAGAAAACATCATTTTTTTCCAACTAACTTTTTTATAATCAAATCTTGATAACTGAAGTAAATCTGATACTAATCTTCCCATTCTATTTGCTTCTTGATTAATAACTTTAGAAAATCTTTTTATTTCTTCATAAGTAAGATCTCCATTCATTATAGTTTCAGAGTACCCTTTTATAGATGTAAGAGGAGTTTTTAACTCATGTGAAACATTCGAAACGAATTCTTTTCTAAGATTATCCAGTTTTACATTTTCTGTTATATTTCTTACCATCATTATAACTCCCATAGGAGTTAAGTTATCACTAAAGAATGGAACAAAAACAATATTTAATGAATTTCCTCCAACTGTCGTCTTAGCTTCTATTGTCTTGTAATTAGGCAAGTACATTACTTTATCAAAATCAAGATTTATTTTTAATCTCTTTACTATTTTTTCAAATGTATCATCAGTAGAGCTTAAAGCTAAAAGTCTCATTGCTGATTTATTTATATGTATAACTTGCCTTGACACATTAAAGGCAACCACTCCATCAGCCATGTGTTCAAGTATTATTTCTGTTTTACTTTGTTGTCCTGTAAGATCAAAGCTATTTTTTTGTATTATTTGAAACATGTCCATATAAGCATTAGTAAAATCTTTTATTTCCTTAAGATTTCCATATTCATCTAAATGCCTTGGTTCACTTACTTTACCACTTGCTACAAGTCTCATATTTTTTTCAATTTTTTTTAGTGGTAAAGTTATCATTTTTATTGTAATACTATTTAAAATTAATGTTATAATTATAAACCCAATTAAAATTAAAACATTTTTTAATGAGAATAAATTATTTACATCAATAACTTTCCCACATAAAAGTATAGTAGTTATATATACTATAACTACCAATACTATATTTATTAATTTGATGTTTAAATTTATAGAACCTTTCATAAAACATCTCCCATAAACAATTAATTAGAAACGTAATATCCCATTCCCCTTTTTGTTTGAACATATTGTGGATCAGCTGTACTTTTTTCTATTTTTTCTCTTAAACGTCTAACTGTTACATCCACAGTTCTTGCGTCTCCATAAAAGTCATAACCCCAAACACCTCTTAAAATTTGTTCTCTAGTAAAAACTTGATTTGGAGCAGAAGAAAGCATTTTTAAAAGCTCAAATTCCTTTATAGTAAGATCAATAGTCTTATCACCAATAATTGCTATATACCTTTCAGGATCAATTATCATATCCTTTATTTTTATTTTGTTTTTTGAAGATTTCTTTTCTTCTTCATCCTCAGGTAAGACATGTTTTCTAAGATTTGCTTTTACTCTAGCAATTACTTCTCTTATACTAAAAGGTTTTGTCATATAGTCATCAGCACCTAATTCTAATCCTATTATTTTATCTACAACTTCTTCTTTAGCTGTAAGCATTATAATAGGGCAAGTTAAATGTTTTCTTATTTCCTTACAAACATTAAATCCATCTATTTTTGGGAGCATTAAATCTAAAAGGATAAGATCTGGTTTCACAGATAAAGCAACATTTATTGCTTGTTCACCGTCATAAGCTACTGTTGTAGCAAACCCTTCTTTTTCTAAATTAAATTTTAATATATCTACTATTGGTCTTTCATCATCAACGATTAAAATTCTCTTATCATTCATATATTTCACCCCATAATCCGAACTGCATTAATTATATCATGTTGAAAAAAATATTTCTACATTTTAATGAAATATTTTTAATTTTTTTGTCATTTTTTTGTAACCTTGTAATATTTTTGTTATATGCATGAAAAAAGAATTAGAGAAATTAAACTACTACTTCATTTTAAAATCTTTTATGATAAATATTTTTAAATTATTTTTAACCAAAAAATGTTACACTAGTAATATTTAGTGTAAACTTTTTATTATACATATATTATCTGATTTATTTTCTTCTTAGATATGTTATTAAAATTATCAATAAAGTTGTCATCTCTTTTAGTAAGCGCAAGAAATAATTTATCATTTTTATCTTCTAAATTTATATCTTTAATTTTTCTTTTTAAATTATTTATTATCCCTTTACTTCCATCTATTACTTTTACATTGGGAAATAATCTCTCAAAATTTTCTTTAAAAAGTGGAAAATGTGTACAACCTAAAACAATATGACTAAATTTGTTTAAATCATATTTACTTAATTTCTCTAGTATATATTTATCTACTCTTTCATCATGTATATTATTTTCAGCAAATTCAACTAATTTATCTAAAGGTAATAACTCAACTATATCATTTATGTGTAAATTAGTTATTAAATTTTTCAGCTTTTCTTCTTTTAATGTTATTGTTGTCGCAGTTACTAAAATATTTTTTCTTTCCTTATCATCTGCTGCTACCTTAACTGCCGGCTCAGTTCCTATAAAACAAATATTTTGATATTTTTTCCTTAATTCTTTTATGCAAAGAGCCGTTGCAGTGTTACAAGCAATAACTATTATTTTACAACCATTTTTTACTAAAAATTCAATATTTTGGAATACATATTTTTTTACTTCATTTTTATCTTTTATTCCATATGGAGTATTTTTGTTATCAGCTAAATAAACATATTCTGCTTTTATATTTTCCTTTAAAGCCTCATTTAAAACAGTTATTCCTCCAAGTCCAGAGTCAAAAAATCCAATTTTCATATTTTTTCCTTTCATTTGCATATTTTACTTTTTTTTGCCAATAATATTTATATAACTATGTTCATAGTTTAAATATATTATACTATATTTAATCTACTATACTATAACAATATAAAGTATAGTGAAAATAGGTGGCTTTTTGCCACCTATTTATTTTTACATTTGTGTCCTACCCTCTAAAGCTTTTATTAATGTGATCTCATCTGTATATTCAAGATCTCCTCCAACAGGTATTCCATGCGCAATTCTTGTTACTTTTATTCCAAGAGGTTTTATAAGTCTTGATATATACATAGCTGTCGCTTCTCCTTCAACTGTAGGATTTGTTGCAAGAATTACTTCTTTTATACTATCATCTTTTAATCTCTCAAGTAATTCTTTAATCTTGATATCTCCAGCAGATATGTTATTCATAGGTGATATTGATCCATGAAGTACATGATATTTTCCTTTATATTCATGTGTCTTTTCCATAGCTATAACATCTTTTACATTTTCTACAACACAAATAGTTGATTCATCTCTTTTTGAATTTGAGCATATATCACAAGGATCCTTTTCAGTTAAATTATAACAAATTGAACAAAACTTAACATTCTTTTTTGCTTTTACTAAAATTTCAGAAAATTCTTTAGCAACGTTTTCATCTGATTCTAATATATAAAAAGCTAATCTTACTGCTGTTTTATGCCCAATTCCAGGTAATTTTTCAAACTGATTTATTAATTTATTAACTGTTTCCGAATACATATTAATTCCTTAGAAAAGTCCTGGTATATTAAGAGATCCTAGTTCAGATTGCATCATTGAATCAGCTTTATTTAACGCTTCATTTACAGCTGTAAGTACCAAGTCTTGTAACATCTCAACATCATCAGGATCTACTACTTCTTTTTTTATCACAATCTCTTTTATTTTTTTATCTCCTGTTGCTTTAACAACAACAGCACCACCACCAGCAGAAGTTTCAATTTCTTTTTTAGCAACTTCTTCTTGTTTTTCTTGCATATCTTTCTGCATTTTTTGTGCTTGTTTTATCATATTTTGCATATTTCCCATTCCTCCTGGGAATCCACCAAATTTTGCCATTTATATCATCCTTTCTCTAACTTTATACATTATAATATATTAATTTTAGTTTTTCAATCAATATTTGTATAATTTACATCTTTTTCATTAAATAGTTCTTCAATTTTAAGTTTTTCACCATTTTTATTTTCATCAAGACCTATCTTTACAGCTACATCATTATTATACTTATCTTTAAAGCATTCTTTTATTATATCTATATTATTCATATCTTTTAAAACATTATACGCAAACGAATTAGTTGTAATAATAACAAGTGACTTATCATTAAAATATAGTTTTGCACTAGCAAGTGATGAGTATATCTTTATATGTCCCTTTTGCAATATATATCTCTTAAACTCATCTGCTCCATTAAATTCATTCATATTTTCAAGATTTTTAGATATTTTACTATTTTGAGCACTGACCTCACTATCATTTGACGATTTAGTTTTATTTACTACAACATCCTTATTAATTTTATTTTCTAAATTTCCTTGAGAATTTTGACTTACACCATTTTTCTTTAATGAAATTATTTCATTTTCTAAATTCTTTATTTTTTGATTTAATATTTCCACAACATTACTATTATCCTTGTTATTATTTGTGCTTTGTACAGCTGTATTTACATTACAAATCTCAACCATAACAGATTTTAATAATATTTCTGGTTTAGCAGAATTTTTTAAATCATTGTCTAATTTTGATAATCTATCTATAATATTTATTGTTCTTTTTTTCTTCTCATCATCTTTTTCTTTTATTAATATTGCTAAGAACTTTTCATTTAAGCTTGAAACAAGCTGCCTCAAATCTTTTCCCTTTATTATTATCTCATCAATATTCTTTAAAATATCAATTACATTTAAATTATATGTATCATCTACAATTTTATTTAATATATCTTCATCAATAGCTCCTATAATTTTCTTAACATCATCTAATTTTAGTTCATCATCCATTTCAGATATACATCTATCTAATATACTTATACCATCTCTTAATGCTCCATCAGCAAGTTTTGAAACATATTCACATACACCGTCTTCATACTTTATATTTTCTTTATCACATATATATTTAAGTCTTTTAGCTATATTTTCTTCTGATAGTCTATCAAAATCAAATCTTAAGCATCTAGACAAGATAGTAACTGGTATTTTATGCTTTTCAGTTGTAGCAAGTATAAATATTACATTTTCAGGTGGTTCTTCTAATGTTTTAAGTAAAGCATTAAATGCACTTGTAGTAAGCATATGTGCTTCATCAATTATATATACTCTATACTTAACGTCGACAGTTGCATATATAACTTCTTGCCTTATTTGCCTAATATTTTCAACGCTATTATTTGAAGCAGCATCCATTTCAACTACATCAGTTGTACTACCTTCAATTATATTTTTACACACCTCACACTCATTACAAGGTTCTCCATCTTTTGGATTTAAACAATTTATAGCCCTTGCAAAAATTTTAGCAGCTGATGTTTTTCCTGTTCCTCTTGTTCCACTAAAAATATATGCATGTGATATTTTACCTGATTTTATTTGATTTTTTAGTATTTTTGTAACACTCTCTTGACCTACCATATCACTAAATGTTTGAGGTCTGTATTTTCTATATAACGCTATATATGCCATATATATCACTCCCATAAAAAAGCCATCAAACACATAGAGTATAATGCTTATTGCTGCTTCCTTCCGGACCTGACAAGGTTCACAAAAACTCTATCATTTGATGGTAAATACATTATACAATAAAAAAGTTAAAACTTCAAGTACTTTCTAAAATTAAAAATAAAATTATCCTTTAAATAAAAAACATAATCATTTAAATTTTCTCTTTTTACTCCAATACCTGCAGTCGCAAGTTCATATCCAGGAAGTTTTAAACTAATATTACAAGCACTTAATTTATCAGAACTATCCATAATATTAAGATCAAAAGATAGCTCAAATTTTAAATCATCAATATTCATACCTGTAAGAGATATAAGTGTTCCGTCAAATTTAACAATTTTAGTATTTTCAGGAACTTTTACATCTTTTGCAAAATTCATATTATCAATTTCTATTTCAACTAAATATTGGTTTTCTTTTTCACTTGAATATATATCTACTCTTTGATTTTTCATATTCTCTGATAACTTAGTTTTTTCATTTCTATCAGGTTGAGTAATATACATTTCTCCCATTTTATTTGGAAGTTTAACTTTTATATTATCAATATACATTTCCTTTATTTCTGATTCTTTTGGAATAAGTAAAGATAACACATTCTTTTGAGATAAATCAAGTAAAAGATCTGATATCATACTTTGTTCTTTGTTCTCTTGTTTTTCTTCTACTGTAACTAAAGATGTTATTAAAGCATCATTTGTCCTAAAAGTACCTTGGTTAATTTTCCCTTTATTATTGAGTAAAATATAAAAAGTTAATGCTATAATAGCAATGGAAACTATTATTATTAAAATTATTAATAAAGCTTTATTATTTTTTTTCATATACTCCCCCATTTATTACTAAAATTATACTACAAAGATATGAAAAATACAACAAAAAAAATTATATATTAAAAAAATAGAACTAAACCATTAATGCTTAGTTCTATAATATTTTAATTATTATCACTTCCAAATAATTCATCAAATTTCTTTTCAAGTTCTTTTTGTAAATCAAATTCTTTATTTTCATTAGGTACATTTGAAGTGTTTGTGTTTACCATTTGATTATTTATTACTGGTGGTTGTGGATTATTTGTTATAACTTGGGTTTGAGTAGTTGCTGCTCTATTTCTTTGTTCTAAAATCTGCCTTGCTTTTTCTTCTCTTCTTTTTAAATGTTCTCTTACATCCATAACTTTTACAGGTACATCATCAGTTTTTGGCATTTCAGATATATTATGAATTTCATATTGTTTTGCCACATCTCTCATTGGATGATATTTAAAATACCATGCTTTTTTTGCTCTTATAGGTTTTAATGTTCTAACTAAAAGAATTTCTTCATTTGGATCCAAACGTTTAAGTTCATCAACAGTCATAAGATCTCTTCCTTGCTGTTGATGGCTAATAGAAACTCCTTGTTTTTCTCTTTCATCTTTATCTTTATTTACAGATTTACTCTTTACTCTTATTGTTTTTTGTCCTAAACTTTTAGAAAAATATTCACAAGTTTTTATTGATTGACTTCCCAAAAATAGTTGTGTGTCACAGTTACCAATTATATTTTCATATGTGTCTTTATACAATGATTCAAGTTGATCTAAAGATTGAACAACTATAGAAATACTTATGCCTAAACTTCTTGTAGTACTAAGTTTTTTATTAAAATCTGGTATTTGACCAATATTTGCAAATTCATCAAGTAAAAAATATACCTGTTGATTTAGTGTTCCACCATTCCTATCAGCCTGTAAATATAACTTTTGTAACATCTGGCTGAAAAAAATAGTTGATATAAAATCATATGTACTATCTGAAGCTGAAGTTATAACAAACAGTGCGACTTTTTTATTACCCAAATCATCAAAATCTATATTATTTGATGTAGTGATTTTTTGCATTGCAGGTGTATCAAATGCTGTAATTTTAGCGATGGTTGATACAACAATACTTTGCATTGTTTTATCTGCTGCTGTACTAAAGTTTTCATATTCTTTTCTTCCTGGATGTTCAGGTTTTAATTCATCAATAAATAATTTTTTAAATACAGTATCATCTGCTCCACCAGCTCTTATTATATTTATACAACTTGATAAATTTTGTTCTTCTTCTGGTAATACAGATATAACATAATATATTGCAGCCTTTAAAAGCATTTTTGCAGTTTCATCCCAAAAAGGATCACTTGAAGCAGCTCCTTCTTTTTTTGTTCCCATTACTATGGTGTGTGCAATTACATCTACACTTTGATGGTCAATTATATGTGCAAGTGGATTATATCTATCACTATATTCAGGATTTACTAAATTAAATGCTCTAACCTCATACCCATTTGCTTTTAAATATCCTGATGTTTCTCTATATAATTCTCCCTTAGGATCTGTTATTACATATGAACCCAGACACTGTAAAATATTAGGTTTAATATAACAAGCTGATTTACCAGCACCTGATCCGTCCAACAACTAAAACGTTTTTATTAATTAAAACTTTTTTAAGATCAGTTCCAAGATAATGGTCTTTACTTAAAATAAAGCCTGATTTTTTATTTAATAATTCTCTACCATCACTTGTTTTTTCATATTCTTCTCCATGCTTTGCCCAATCACTTGATCCACTCTCTATACCATCATATTCACTCTCTTTTGCAAATTTTATCTTCCAAGCAATAAACAATATAATTGTAATTACTAAAGTCCAAAATGACCATTTTATAAATCCGAAAAAATCTAAGCCAATTGCTGTTATAAATTTAAAGTTTGTTATATTTTGTATAAATCCATCTATACATGCAGAAAAAATACTCTCTCCTGCTTCCTTTGCTCCATGTGCACACACGAACAAAGAGCCTACGATTACTATATCAAATAAAGCGTAGACTATTAAAAATGGTATAAATTCTCTCCATAATTTTTTAATTTTTTGTTCCATATCTCTTCAACCTCTTAAATTTCTTTTGTTATCTTGGTATTATTGGTTCATCTGCCTCATCTTCAATAGATTTCTTATTATATATAACACTGTGAACATCATCATTATTAGGAATTTGAACTCCTTTTTCTGCGAACTCCTTAATTTGTGCTTTATGTTTTTGTTCAATTTCTTATTCTAATGTTCTTTTAGTTTGTTCGTCAATTTCTAAATTTAAGACACCTAAACTTATTGTTTTTTTATCAAGTACCTTTAAATCACTAAGTAAATCTTGTAATGCTACAGCTCTTGCACTTACTGCTCTTTTTATCATATTAAAATTCCTCCTTCAACTACATTTATTACTACGTTTAAACTACATCTATTACTATATTTCTGAATTATTTTTCCTCATCAAACCTTAACTCTAATACTATATATGGCTTATGTGGTAAAATTTTGCATTTACCTTTAACCTTTCCAGTAACTGGATCAGTATATAGCACAGGCTTTACCTCTTCACCTGTTTGAGTATCTATTATTGAGAATGTTCTTTTCATATTTGGTGTATATTCTACTTCTTTATATTCAACACCTTCTTGGTTATATAAAGAACCATAACTTAGTGGAACATTAGTCTCTATTGCTCTAAAGCCCTCAGAGTTTAGTTCACCTGTACTAAGTATTGCTTTAGAGTTAGTAAGAGTAAGTAATACTATAAGTTGTTTTTCGTCATTGTTAGGTCTTATTAAATTAAACTCTTTTCTAATCCTTCCATTTTCATTTGTATCAATACACTCTATTTTTTGTAAAGATAAAAGTGCATTTCCTCTTTTATACTCTTCTTCATTTTTTTCAACTAAGAAAGCTATTGTGCTCATACCTGGCATATCAACAACTTCAAATTTATTCATTTGTATTAAAGGTTCCATATCATACCTCTTTCTTAGATTATCTCTACCCTATTTATAATTATACTATATATATAAACTAATATCAATACATTTTTTAAAATTTTCATCTTTTTATGTGAATTTTTATGTAAAATAATCGTTGACATTGTCAATTAATGTCAACGATTATTTATCAGCTACCACCAGTACCAACTTTTATTACTTGTTGTTGTGCATTATATTTATCTCTTGAAAGCAATCCTGAGCTTATAACTTGGCCGTTTAATTTTTTTGTTATATAGCTTTCAGATGTATAACCATTTACTCCAGCTGTTGTAACAACTTGCTTTCCATAAGGTATGCTACTATCATATTCATATCTAGTTGTATAAGGAATTGTTCCAGTAGTTTTTTGTGATAATATAACTTCTGGATCGTTATTTTGTTTAGTACCATATATACTAACATTTAAACTTCCGCTATATGAAAATGAAGTAACAATTTTTATTGGCGTTTCTCTATTATTTTTAAACTTAAAGTCTAAAACTGGACTATACACTGTAGCATCTCTACTAGGTGGAACGTATCCAACTGGTAATCCATGCTGATGTCTTTCAACAATTTCAAGGTTAGCCATTAACACTGTATTATATAATGTTGATACAGTTTGACAAATTCCTCCACCCATCTCATCTACTGTTGTACCACCTTTAAAAGTTGCAGCTGCTTGATATCCCTTTGATGCAGTAGTTTCTCCTATATTATTATTATATGAATAAGTTTCACCAGGCAGGATAACAACGCCATTCATATATGAAAGAGCTATTTTTAAGTTATTGCTTCTTGCATAGTTTCCTGCAGGAAAATACGTTGTATATCCTGCTAATTTTTCATTGCACATATCTGCTGAAATATCTACAAGTTTAACTTTAGGTTCAATCTTTGTTACTTTAAATTCAATTGTTTTACCTTCTTCTTTGTTTTCAGGAAGATCTAATAACTCTTTTAATTTATTAACATCAAAATCAAAACCAACTACTTCTGCTACATATTTATTTGGGTTTACAGTTTTATCAACATATGCATCCTTCGCATCCCTTTTTACTTCAGAATAAACTTTATCAGCGTCTAAACTTTGAGGCGTTCTTTTTATAGTATTCAAATCATAGGTATTCTGATTTCTACTTTCAAATGCCTTAACAATGTTATTTTTTTCTTCATCATAATTTATTGAATTTCCAGTTTTTCCATTTACAATTACAATTTTAGCTTCTTTTTCATCTAGACTATATGATGCATCATTATATCTATCTTTTATAGTTAAATCAACATTTTTCATGATATTATCTAAACTATTTATATCATAACTATATGCAGGCTCAATTACCTTCTTTGAAAACAAAGCTTTCAATATATTAAAATTATTAACAAAAATATTACTATCTCTACCGAAATTCATTACATTTTGGACTGTTTTATCAATATCAAATTTAAAATCAAAATCTTCTGCTTTTATAGTATATATATTTTCGCCATCTTGATATATATCAATTTTTTCACTGGAATTTAAATCATTTGAAATGTTAGTAATAGTTTGAATTACTTCTTCAGAACTTTTTCCAGAAAAATTTTCATTAAATAAATACACATTTTTATATACATTTGAATTTAACTTGTTAACACAAGTAATAAATCCAAATATTATACAAATAAATAAAAAAATAGCTGCACAAGTAATAATTATTATTTTATTTTTCTTACTTAGTTTTCTCTTTTTGTTTGCTATATCAGTCTTTGGCGATACTGCAATATCCTTTTTATTATCATCTAATATTTCAATTTTAGAGTCATTTTCTATTAAGTCACTATCTTTTTTACCATCTGTTGGCATACTTGTATTTTCATTTTTTTTTGCCATAAACTCCTCCATACATGAATAACTTATTTATATATTATTACTCATTTCTATACAAAATTATTTCTTTCTTCTAATTAAAACAATAGGAGTAAGTGTCTTTTCTTGACCTGCTGGATTATCTTTTATCATTTTTGCAAGTTCTTCATCATTATATTTTATAACATCTGATTTACCTAAAATTTCAGCATTAAAATCATTTGCATCTACAATCATTGCTTTAATTCCCAATTTTTCATATATCTCATTACAAACGCCAGTTGAATTTTCTGGTATTCTTATTCCAAAATCGTTATAATCTTCAAAAACATGTCCATAAAATCCATCAAGTCCACTAACTTCAGGACCTGTAATTTCATAAAATACACCTTTTTTACCGAATAATTTACATACTCCACCTGCTATTGCAGCCCAAATTACTTTTAATCTTCCACAAAGATTAATTGCAAATTGCATTTTATATGGATTATCTACTCCACATCCTGCATCAGATCTCATAGCAAACTTAGATAAAAATTTAGCAAGTGCTCCAACTTTCATATCTTTCTTGTATACTACTCTTTTTTGGCATAAAGAAATTATTTTTTCACTAATTGAAATTATATCATCTTCTTCATATATTGGTTTTACATATTTTTCTATAATATCTATATAACTTTCTCCAAGTTTTATATAATGTGTTTGTACGGCATGTCTTAAAAATTTCTCACCGTTTACTTCAATTTCTACATTTTTACCATCTAAGGCTTTAAATTCCATATAAATCACTCATTTCTTTTACATATTAAAAAGTATAATACAAACCCCAAAAAAAGTCAATAAAAACCCATCTAAAAAGATAGGCTTTTGTTAAAGTATTTCATAAGCCGGATTCTGTTTTAAATAGTCATTTATCTAGAATATACATTACTGTATATTTCAAGCCACCAACCACGAAAGATGACGGGCCGTCTTAGCCTTTCTTTTTTGGTGTTGCACCAAGTGGGGTTTACACCAATGCTATATCTCTATAACATTTTGTGAGCTCTTACCTCACATTTTCACCCTTACCATATAAATGGCGGTTATTTTCTGTTGCACTTTCCTTAAGGTCACCCTCACTAGACGTTATCTAGCACTATTGCCCTATGGTGTCCGGACTTTCCTCTTGAATAAATCAAGCGACTATTTGAAATACTTTAACATAATTATTATACCATGAATTTTTAAAAAAGTAAAGTAGTGTAAAACGTTCTCATTTCAAAGTAAAAGACTGACCTAGAAAAAAGTCAGTCTTTTTAATTTATATTATGTTATATATTTTCAGTTTCTTCTTCAGTAAGGATTTTAGCAATATTTACAACTTTTCCTCCATCTGATGTTCTCATTAAAGTTACACCTTGTGTATTTCTACCAAGTACACTAATATCTTTTACATTTATACGTATTACAACACCCGTGTCAGTTATAAGCATAACATCATCTTTATCATTTACTATTTGTACTCCTATAATATGTCCAGTTTTAGCTGTAGTTTTATAAGTTAGAATTCCCTTACCTGCTCTTGCTTGCTCTCTATATTCTTCCACTTCAGTTCTCTTTCCAAAACCATTTTCAGTTATTGCAAGTATATAATCCTCATCATTTTTAATTGGTTCCATACCAACAACTTTATCATCTTTTGAAAGATTTATACCCTTAACACCCATAGAAATCCTTCCAACAGCTCTTACTTCTTCTTCCTTAAATCTAATTGACATACCTTGTCTTGTAACCATTATAATGCTTGTATTTCCATCTGTAATTCTTACATCTATTAGTTCATCATCTTCTTTTAAAGTTATACCTTGAATTCCAGTTTTACGTATATTAGAATATTCAGAAAGTTTTGTTTTCTTTATAAGACCATTTCTTGTAGCCATAAGTACAAATAATTCATCGTTATAATCATGAACGGGTATTACAGCTGCAATTTTTTCACCTTGTCCAAGTTGTAGTAGATTTACAATTGCCATTCCTTTAGCTGTTCTTCCAGCTTCTGGAATTTCATATGCTTTAAGCCTAAATACTCTACCTGTTGTTGTAAAGAACATAATATAATCATGCGTTGATGTAACAAACAAGTGCTCTACAAAGTCATCTTCACGTGTATTCATTGCTGTAAGCCCTTTTCCTCCACGTTTTTGACTTCTATATGTATCAGCAGCTATTCTCTTTATGTATCCAAAGTGAGTAAGTGTAACAACATTAGTTTCTTCTTTTATTAAACTTTCAATGTCAATGTCACCTTCACCGTGAACAATTTCTGTTCTTCTTTCATCACCATATTTTTCCTTTACAGCTTGAAGTTCTTCTTTTACAATATCTGTTACTAAGTGCTCATCTGCAAGAATTGCTCTATATTTAGCAACAAGTTCTAGTAACTCGTTATATTCATTTTCAATTTTTTCCCTTTGTAATCCAGATAATGTTTTAAGTCTCATTTCTAGAATAGCGTTAGCTTGAATTTCATCAAGTCCAAAATTTTTCATTAATCTTTCAGCTGCATCGTCATATGAGGCTCTAATTATTTTTATAATTTCATCAATATGATCAATTGCAATTCTAAGACCTTCTAAAATGTGAAGTCTTGCCTCAGCTTTTGCAAGATCAAATTTAGTCCTACGAACTACTATTTCTTCTCTATGTTTTATATAATAATGCAATATTTCATTTAGCTTTAGTACTCTTGGTTGATTATCAACAAGAGCAAGCATTAGCATACTTTGAGTTGTTTGTAATTGAGAATGCTTATATAAAAGGTTTAGCACAACATTTGGATTAGCGTCTCTTTTTAATTCAAATACAATTCTAATACCTTCCCTATCTGATTCATCTCTAAGATCAGATATACCTTCTATTACTTTATCTTGAACTTGTTTAGCAATATCTTTAATCATTTGAGCTTTATTTACTTGATAAGGTATTTCAGTAACAACTATTTTATATCTTCCTCTTGAATCCTCTTCAATTTCAGCTTTGGATCTTACACAAACTTTTCCTCTACCTGTTGTATATGCACTCTTTATTCCTTCTTTTCCTACAATAGTTGCACCTGTTGGAAAATCTGGGCCTTTAATATATTGCATTAATTCTTCATTTGTAATTTCTGGATTATCAATCTGTGCACATACCCCATTTATTACCTCTGTTAAATTATGTGGTGGAATATTACATGCCATACCAACAGCTATACCATAAGAACCATTTACAAGCAAATAAGGAAATGCAGCAGGTAAAACTGATGGTTCTTTTAGTCTATCATCATAGTTTGGTACAAAATCAACAGTATCTTTATCTATATCTGTTAACATTTCAAGTGCTATTTTTTGTAATTTAGCTTCTGTATACCTCATAGCGGCTGGAGGGTCGTTATCAACTGATCCAAAATTACCATGTCCATTTACAACTGGATATCTAAGTGAAAAATCTTGTGATAAACGAACTAATGCATCATAAATTGCAGCATCACCATGTGGGTGATAATTTCCCATAACTTCACCAACAATACCTGCTGATTTTCTAAATGGTTTTTCAGGCCAAAGTGCAAGTTCACTCATAGAATATAAAATTCTTCTATGTACAGGTTTTAAACCATCTCTAACATCTGGAAGTGCACGAGAGGCTATAACGCTCATAGCATAATCTATATATGACCTTTTCATTTCTTCCTCAATTTTCACAGGCACAATTGTTTGTGACGATAAAAAGTTTTCATCATTAATGTCCATTTTCATACCTCCATTTAATACCACTTTATTATACTAGAAAAAATACAAAAAAGCAAGCCAAAATTATTGAATTTTAAAGAATTTGTGATATAATGTAAAAAAGTTGAAATACTAAAGGGGACACATATATGAAGTATAAAAATTACTATGAAATATTAAATATAAATAGAAAAAGTACTAGAGACGAAATAAGAAATTCATTTAGAAAGCTAGCTAAAAAATACCACCCTGACACTAACAAAACTCCCGAAGCAGAAAACATGTTTAAAGATATAAATGAAGCTTATGATGTTTTAACAAATGATGAAAAAAGAAGAAAATATGATAGACAAGTAGCAAAATATGGCTATGGAATAGTTGATACAGACTCTAGTCTTTCAAATGTAAAATATGAATTTAAATCAGGTGTTAATGTTATAAATGATTTACTAAACACTATTCTTGGATTTAAAAAAGATGATGCTCAAAACTTTGGAGACATTAATAATGCACCATCCTCTAAGGATGAAAGAAAGACTAAGCAAAAGCCTGAAAAAGGTAAAGATATTATATCAAACATCGAAGTAAGCTTAGAAGAAGGTTTCTTCGGTACTGAAAAAAAGATTGCCATAAAATCATATAAAACAGGTCTTAATACGTTTTCAGTTAATATTCCTATTGGAATACAAAATGGTGACTGTATCCGTCTTGCTGCACTTGGTAACCCAGGAAAAAATGGTGGTAAAAATGGAGATTTAATTATTCATGTAAAATTAATACCTGATAATGAATATAAAATAAGTGGAATAAATCTTAAAAAAGATATATTTATTTCACCAGCCTTTGCTGTTGTTGGAGGCAAATATAAAATAAAATTATTTGAGGAAACAATCTTTGTTTCACTTCCAAAGCACTTAAAAGATGGTGAGATTATAAAAGTCGAAAAGAAAGGTTACATCTCAGAAGATGAAATTCGAGGCGACCTTTTACTAAAAGTTCATATAAAAATGCCTGATGACATATCCGAAAGAGAAGAAAAGCTATATGAACAAATATTAAAAATGGAAAGAAAAAAAATGGCTAGTGAATAA
Source organism: Clostridium sp. CAG:465 (assembly GCA_000433755.1). Taxonomy (GTDB): domain Bacteria; phylum Bacillota; class Clostridia; order TANB77; family CAG-465; genus CAG-465. Next base: position 82,179 of record FR891269.1, read on the forward strand.
ATCATTCACCAGTCATTTTTTATGCTAAGCTCGTTAAAATATGTGCATATTTTTTATTTTCTTCTCCTGTAAAAATATCAAATTCAACTTCACTCTGAGCAACACTTACAAATTCCTTTGTATCGGAATATAGCGAATCAATGTAGTCCTGAGTGCTAAAGCATCCTTTTATATGAGTTAAACATACATTTCTTACTGAACTTTCCAAAACATTGTATACATTTTCTTTTGTAATTCCATGATAACCAGATAACGTTTTAATTCTCTTTACAGGATTACCACCATCTACCATGACAACATCAGTATTTGATATAAATTTTCTAAGCGTGTTGTCCACAGATGCTATATCTGAAGTATATACAAAACTGCTGTAATTTGATGAAATCTTAGTTGCATAGCTTTTTATTTTATCTTCGCAATGATTAGTTTTGCAAAATTCAACAAACATATCACAAAAATAAAACTTACTATTCTCATCAAGTACACTTACTTCAAATACAGAAGAATACTTATTTAATACCTTACCATACCAATCATAGAATTTTTCCGATGTATCACTCATATACACCTTTATTTTTCTATTGGGAAAATTCTCAATCATAAAATCTCCAATAGAGAATAAACCTGCTACATGATCAATATGATTATGAGAAATTACAATTGTTATATTTTCTGGTAAAATATTATTGCATACCACATATTCTATAAACTTTGATTTTATACCAACTCCTGCATCTAATACCAAAAGTTTATTTTGTTTTTGTATAAGATAACTAGATGTTGGTTTAAATCTCGTATTAGGGGCATAAAAGCCCAAAGCTTTACAAAAAGTATTCACTTTTCTCTCCTCCATTTTTTAATTAAATATAGTTTATGTATTTTTATAAATTTATTATATATTAAATTTGAACAGTTGTCAATATTATAATATTAAATAAATTTATTAATAATTACAAAAATATATCACAAAACACATTTATGTCTTGTGATATATTTTATTTTATTTTCTTTTTCTTTAATCTTATATCTTCACCAATAAATTTACATATGGTAAAATTACCAATTAGTCTTGATAATATTCTTTCATCATATCTATTATATAAATCATTTAAACTTAAATTTGTTGAAATAACCATCTTTTTATTATTTAAAAGTCTAGTATTTATTATGTTAAAAAGTTCTGTAAATTTATTATTATTCATTGTTTCGGTTCCAAGATCATCAATTATTAACAAATCAACGTTGAATATCCTATTATACTTTTCCTTTTGCGACTCTGTTTTATCGTATGAAAATTTATAATCAAGTATTTGATCCATTAATATTGGTGAAGTTTGATAAACAACATTCATTCCTTGATCTATTACATCTTTAGCAATACAATTAGAAATAAATGTTTTTCCAAGTCCTGTATTACCAGTAAATAGTAAACTTTTCTGATTATTACTTTTTATATTTTTACAAAAATCTTGTGAAATCTTTTTTATCAATTCTATATTTTCAAGTGGAGATTTATCAATTCCATATTTTTCCTTATCCTTTTTATTAGAGTAATAACAATTATCAAAGGTCTTAAAATTTTCTTCTTCTAATTTTAATATATTTGATTGTTTATATGTGTTATTAAGGACCTCCTGTTTAAAGCAATTACAATAACTTGTTATATTATTTTTAGTAACCATTCCAGTGTCATTGCAAATTTTACAATCAAAGTCTGGTTCTAAATCAGCTTCTGTAATTCCTATTTTTTTTAAAATTCTTTTCTTTTTCTCTTCCATTTTATCAAGATTTGATTTCATATTTTCTTTTTCAACTTGTCTAGTAATTTCATCACTTGCAACAATGTTTCTTGTTATTTTAAGAGCTAAAAGATTTATATTTTTTTCAACTTCTTCTAGTTCGGGATAATCTTTGTATATTTTTCTTTTTTTAATAATTGCTTCATCAATCTTTCTTTGCCTTTTTATATCTCTATTTTTTAATATTTCTCTACACAATTGATTATCCATAACTACCTCCTTTACATATTATCGTAAAATGAATCTAGATCAGTGTACTCTCTTTGTTCAATATCTTGATATTTAGTTTTTGCTTTAGATGATTTTTTATATGAAGATGTAACTTCATTTACTTTGGCAGTAATTTCTTTCTCTATATCTTTTACATCTTTAAATCCTTTTTTATACCAGTTAACCAATATCCCATTAACATAACTTATAGTTGGATTTGGTTTATTTACAGTACGTTTTAGTGCTTCTTCTATCATATTAAAATCATATCCATAATCTTTTATCCATGTATCAATATATTGCTCTTCATATTTAGTTAAATTTCTATTTAATCTTAAAGCTTTACTAATTTTTTGCTTTATTTTTTGAATATTGTCATAACTTTCTAAAAAGTCTTCAAGTTGTTCAAACGTTTTTACTCCACCATTAAACCAGCTTTCAGCTACTGCATGAACATATTTTTTGTTTAGCGCTTTTCTCTCCTGACAATAATGAAATAATGCAATCATAACTTCTTCTGAGAAAGAATAATTTTCAAACATAGCACTTATATCTGTATACCACCCTAAAGACATAACGCCTTGAAAAAAACTTTCATTTATTGCACTTGCTGCAGCTATTCTTTTTCTATCTCGTTCAGTTTGAAGTTTAGTTCTTCTTGGTTCAATTTTTGGTATATAACTTTTATTAATTTCATTTTCTCGAACATCAATTAAATTGTACCCATGTGTTGTTCTTGTAATTAATCCTTCTGCTTGTAATCTTTCAAACCCAAAAGAAACATCTTGCTCTGAAATATTAAGCTTTTTTGCTAAATCTGACTTATCAGCTTCCGTTCCATTTTTTGCCAAAAATAAAATATATAGATAAATTTTAACGTCAATATTTTCAAGTTGTGGCATATAATTTAATATAAACAAATCAGGTAGAGGTGTATCACCTAGTTCTAATGAATTTTTCTGTACAAACTTCATAACGATTCTCCTTAACAACACTACTTTAGTGAATACATTATATCATTTGTGACATATTTTTACAATACTAAACTCAAAACTTATTCATGCTTTTTATACAACTTTATTTTTTCTTTTTTTATTTCTTTTTTGTTAATAAAAATTTTCTTTTTAATATAAAATTTTATAATAATTAAAATAACATCAATTGCGACTTCATTATTTACATTTATAATTACAGCTGAAATTATAGGTACTGTAAAAAATAAAAAAAGGTACATTGATAATTTAAGACTTAAATTTAAAACTCTAATAGCAGAAAAAATAATGAACATATATATTACCAATACTAAGAGTGATTTATAATCAATAATCCCCATCCATTTATTTTTTCTGTTAAAATTTTGATATGTATTCTGTTTATTATATTCTTTCATTTTTCTCCTAACTATTAAATATGTTATTAATTTGATTATTCGAAGAAATTTTTATAAAAATTTCTTTTGTAAAACCATTTATCTTATATATGATATATATACTTCCAACAAGTATTATTTTATATGTCATACTATTTATATCTTTATATAACAAAGGTATAAAAATAATAAATTTTACTATAATTTGTGTCATTAGACTTACAAAAAGAGTCTTAAACCATGTCCTAAATATTCCAATAGTTAGTTCATTACTTAGGCAAATAAAGGCAAATGGAGAAATAATGAATAAAAATATTATTGTAACATATCTTATTGCAAAATTAATTAAAATAGAAATACTACCAAAAGAGATTATTCCTTTTATAATTCCATTTAAACTTAAAAGGTCTGAATTTATTATATCATCTATTTTAACTATATTTTCTTTTAAACTAACAAAAGATACCTTTTTACCTAGTAAATCATAGAGTCCCCCATCAACACAGTCTGTTAATAAGCCTATCATGTTTACTATTTCTCTACAAATATAATAACTAAAGTTTACCATTACTGTTACTATAATAAGTTTTATTACAAACATGTATATACTTTGAGATTTATTCCCATTATATATTGAGATTAATTTTAAAAAAACAAAATAAATAACATAGAATAAAATTAAAGAATTTGCAATTATAATTAAAGCATTGGTTTTATCTTGAAAAAAAACTTCCTTAAGAGGTGATTTATTAAATAAATCTGAATTTACATTTACCAAATCATCCATTTTTTCAAATATTTCATTATCCAAAGATTTAAAAAGTTTTTGTGATACGGTATTTAAAGAATTTATTATATTTTGTGCATCCATATATTATTTTAATACAGACTCTACAAACTTAATTATAATATCTATTGAAATAATTATACCGTAACATACTATTGCATTTATTATTACTTTTTTACCTTTAGACATTTTTTCTTCATCGCCAAAACTTAATTTACGCATTAAAACACCTGTTGCAATAGCTACTCCTGCTGCAGGTGCCGCTAATTTAACCAAATATGACTGTATACTTTTTAAAGCAGAATTTAGTTTGTTAACAAGAGTTGGTGTTTTGGCACTTGCACAATACACTGTTGAGCAAACAAAAAATATACAACAAACTATTAAACATATTATTATTATTTTTTTATAACTTTTCTTCATTACTATCATCCTCCCATATTTTCAACTTAATTTTTTCATACAAGCTAATTTTATATCCATCCGATAACATGCACATAGCTTCAAAAGTATTTAATTTTTGCGTAAAAAAGTCATAAGTATATTTTTCTTGCATTACCTCATTTTCAGAATAACTTTCTGAAAAATCAGACTTATATGAAATTAACTTATTAGCAAAAATATTATATCTAGTATTTTTGCCATTTTCTGTATATGATTTACTTTTATTTAATATTTTTTCTTTACCAAGAATTGAAATTATTCTTTGAATTGTAAAGTAATCATCATTTCTAAACCATATTTTATTTACAAAATTTTGTATTATTACATCAGCCAAATGTTCATCTAAAAGCGAATTTACAAGAGATGAATAACTTTGCATACTTATAACATTAATGCATTTATACTCTCTTGAAAGTGAAAAAAAATTGCCATCTTGAGCATTACAAACCTCCTGATATTCATCACAAAGAAAAAACACAGATTTATCTTTTTTATGATTACCTAAAATTTCTCTTTGAAATTTTAATTTTAAATATGTTGCTATTATTTTAGATAATTTTTCATTATTTGCTATATCAAGTGATAATACATAGATTTTATTAGAAAGAAATCTTATATTTGAAACTATATTAGAACAAAATTTTTTAGAGTATTTTACACTAGACATAAAAACTGATGTCATTCTTGTAATCTCAGCCCTTATAATTCCAAAGGTTCGATCATCAAGTCCTAAATAATCATTATTTATATTTAAAATTGCACTATTTAACTCAAATAATTTTTCATCAGAAAATTCATTTCTTAGAATCCTATCTTTTATATTTAATAGTTTTTCTTTTAAATATTCTTTATTTATTACCAAATTATGAATTTCAGAAAAATTTAAATTTCCATTATTATATACTCTAATTAAGGTTATAAAATCTCTGATGTATTCTTCTGCTTTATCTAACCAAAAAGGTTCATTTTCCTTACTATTTGATATTAGTGTAAGTACCTTTTTTACAATACTTGCAAGTTCCATACTAGATAAGTTAGGTTCATTAAGTGGATTATATATTGTATTATCATTTAAAGAAATGTACTCTATGTCTTCTTGTCTTAAATGCTTTTTTGCTATTTTATTAACTGTATCTACAAAATTACCTTTTATATCAATAATCAATCCTCCTAAGTTATTTTTAATTAAAGAATCTAAAATGTTTGAAATTGCTGTACTTGTTTTTCCAGATCCAATACTTCCTGTTATTAATATATTTTGATAAAGTCCTTTTTCTTTTATAAAAACATTTTCTTCATTATATTCTCCAACATAAACAGATAAAGGAAGTTCTTTTTTATTTAATAATTTATTGTTATTTATTTCACTATGTGAGTTAAACCAGGAATAAAGTTTATAAATCTGACAAAAAATAAAAAAGAAAAATAAAGTATAATACAAGATTTTAAAGTATATATAATAATTAGATAAAATATTTACAATATCTATTGTTTTGTTAAAAAGATTTATGAATAAAACATTAGAAATTAAAAATTTGTATGAAATAGATATTTTAAAAATCAATATTACAGTTGATATACCAAAGCAATTAATCACCTTTTTATACCAACTGGGTGGATTATATATAAAACTTCTAAGATGAAAAATGAATTTAAAATTAGTATAGTCCAAGTTGCAAGTTATATTCTTTTTACTATTAATATGCCTATTCAACTTACCTCCTATTATTGATAGACTAACGTTGTTTGTAACAAGGAAATATAACTTATAAAGAAAAAACAAAAAGAAAAAAATAAATTCAAATAAATATAACAAAATAAACCACCATACAAATTGTAACATTATATTTTTTTTAAATCAATAGATTTTCATTATTTCTACATTGTTAGATAAAAATAGAACATTTTCGACAGAAATTTTTACAATTTTAAACTTTTTTAGAAAATTTTTAACTTTTTTTCAAAAAATCATTGACATTTAACAAAAAATAATGTATTATATATTAGCAATACATTTTGTGGGCCATTAGCTCAGTTGGCAGAGCACTTGACTTTTAATCAAGTTGTCCGCAGTTCGAATCTGCGATGGCTCACCACTTTTTTTATTGGCCCGTTGGTCAATCGGTTAAGACACCGCCCTTTCACGGCGGAGTGAGGAGTTCGACTCTCCTACGGGTCACCAATGTATTGTAAATGCTTGAATAGCTCAGTTGGTAGAGCAACGGTCTTGTAAACCGTAGGTCGTCAGTTCGACTCTGACTTCAAGCTCCATAAAAATATAAATATCAAGCCTTTCGTAAAGATTGGCTTGATATTTTTTTATATTTTCACATTATTTTTTACTAAGTTTTATAAACCATTTTTAAATTAAATAATACAATTTATATTTAATTGATTAAATATTGTTAAACTAAAGCATATCACATATACGTATAAAATCATTTATATCAAGTTGTTCAGCTCTAACATTTTTATCAATATCTAACTTTTCAAACAAAATATTAAGTTCTTCCTTAGAAAGATTTTTAAAATTTGTTGAAAATAATGAATTTATCATAGTTTTTCTTCTTTGAGCAAAAGCGCAATGAACTAATTTAATAAAATCTTCTTCATTTTTAACTTTATACTTCTTATTTTTCTTTAAAACTATAATTGCTGATGTTACATTTGGAGCAGGTATAAACGACTCTTTTGGAACTAAAAAAGCAATACTTGCATCTGATAAATATTGCACCATTAAAGTAAGTATTCCATAATCCTTAGTATTACTTTGTGCAACCATTCTTTGTGCAACTTCTTTTTGAACCATAACAATTACTTCACTTATTCTTTTTGAATCTTGTAACAACTTAAATATAATTGGTGTAGTGATATAATATGGTAAATTTGCCACTACTTTTACATTTGTAAATTTTATGTTGTTTTTTTCCTCTATTTTAAGTATTTCCTCATCTATATTTACCTTTAATATATCTTGACTTATTAAAGTGTAGTTATCATAGTCTTTAAATCTATCCTTTATCACTTTAATCATATTATTATCTACTTCTATAAGTAAAGAATAAGTTGCATTACTTAAAATATAATTTGTTAAATTACCAAGTCCAGGTCCAATTTCTATAATAAGCTCATTTTTCTTAATATTTGAAACTTCAACTATATTATTTAGTATGTTATCGTCAACTAAAAAATTTTGACCAAAACGCTTATTGGCCTTTAATCCATATTTATTTAAAATACTTTTAGTTTCTTTTAATGTATTCATATTTTTCCTTTCTTTTAAAAAGTGATTGCTAGATTTACTCCAGCAATCACTTTTATTACTTCTAATTAATTTTATAATCCACCATTATTTATTAATGCATTTTTTATACTTATAACTGAATTACTATATCCTCTATTCAAAATACCCTGACTATAACATGAATTATAATATGCACCTTCACCCATATTATATGCATTTAATCCATATACTTCAACTGCATCACCAGAAACTTTTGATCTTGCAGAATTTAAATAATTGGCTAATAAATAAACACCTGCTGTCATATTATCATAAGGATCTAATAAATTAGTTATTCCAAGTTTTCTGCTTAAATTTGATTGATTTGAAATATGAATTTGACAAAGTCCGTATGAATTTCCTCCACCAACTGCATTTGAATTAAATCCACTTTCCTTATACATAACAGCTAAGAACAATTCATATTGCACACCATATTGTTGACAAAGATTATATGCATACTTTTGTTGTTCAACTGGAAGTCCAATATTATATTGTTTAAATCCTCCATCAGTAACTATAGAAGTAGGAATATTTACACTTGAACTTCTTGATGCAAGATTATATCTTGTTCCAACTTCAACAACTTTATTTTTTGCTTCTGAAATAACATTACTACTTAATTCAGCTCTATATATTTCAGAGTTTTGATTATATCTAACTAAATATTTCGTTAATTTTTTTCCTTCTTCCCCTTCTTGAACAACATTCTCTGTTCCAACATCTATATTTGAGTTATCATTTTTTTGTTCTTCAAAAGGAATTGATTCTTCAACATCTTCAAGCTTGGCAATCATAGGAGTATATTCTTTTCTAACCTCATTTTCATCAAATTTTGCAAGCTCATTATTTGAATATACTTTTATTTCAAGGCCATCTTCTATTTTGTTTTCTCTACTAGGTTCAATAGTTGAATTATCATTAACATAAACTTTATTTTGTAATAAAAATCCATCTACTGTACTTGCTAATGTTTTTACACTTGTTTTCTGTCCATAATAATCAATTGTAACTGTTTTTACGTTGGCAGATATAACAAATAAACCGGCAGTAGCAAATAACAATATTAAAGTTATAACAATAAAAGTTTTTCTAATTTTATATGCTTTATCTTCCTTCACAGAAATCCTCCTTAAAACATATCGTGTCCTTATTATACTATAATTTTTATTCTTTGTCAATTTTTTTATGCATGTTAGATTTATTCTTATACATAATAATGTAACAAATCCGCCTAATTTATGGGGTGTTTTTTCCTTTTCTAACATTTTTGTTACATTATACTATTATTTTATTATTAAAAATAAATTTTGCTCATACTACTAATAAGGTGATAAAATGGAAAAAGTAAAATTCGAAAAATTATTTTATGAAAATGATTGTAATATGTATAAAAGAGGGAGATTTCTACTAAAAAAATATTCAGATATTCCAAAAGAAGTAATTACATCTCACAATAATATTCCTTCGCTTAGAGCATATGAAAACAAACAATTTCCAAAATTAAAAAATTATTTAATACTTGGTAAAAGAAAAACTCATAAATATGTTATTAACCATAAAATTTCAAACTTTCTTGTACCATTTACTTCATCAGGATGCTATGCTATGTGCCAATATTGCTACCTTGTATGTAATTACAATAAATGTTCATATTTAAGAGTATTTGTTAATAAAGAAGAAATTTTAGATCATTTAATAAAAACAAGTCAAAAATATGAAAAAAATACTGTATATGAAATAGGAAGCAATAGTGATCTTTTACTTGAAAATGAAGTTACAGAAGACCTAAAAGAAAATTTAGAATATTTTTTTAAAAACTCTAATAAAGGAATTCTTACATTTCCTACTAAATTTAGTAATATAAAAGCCATTTTACAAATAAATTATATAGAAAGGTTAATACCTAGAGTAAGCTTAAATCCTGATAATATAATAACAAGATATGAATTAAGAACATCTAATTTGCAAGAAAGAATTAATGCAATAAATGAACTATGTGAATCTCGGATATAAACCATATATATTAATTGCTCCAATAATACTTACTGATTCATATAAAAATGACTATTCTCAACTAATCCTTGAGATGACTTCTAATCTTTCAAAAAAAGCAAAAAAGAATATAACTTTTGAATTAATTTTTATGACATACAGCTATATACATGATAAAATTAATTCAGAGGCATTTCCAAAAAGTATTCCTTTATATTCTAAAGAAAAAATGACCAGTAGAGGAATTGGTAAATATCACTATAAAGACACCTTTAAGAATGAGGCTTCAAAATTTATAACTAATTTGATAAGTAAAAATTTCTCAAATTATACAATAAAATATATAGTATAGTATTAACTTTATTTGTAATATATGGTATAATACTAAAGTAAAATAGGAGTGTGTGATTTGAAAAACTTATACTTATTTGTACCTAATGAAAATGTCGATAATTATATAAAATATGGTATAAAATTATCTCAGAATGCTAATAAAGTTGTTACATATGAAAGGACCGAAAAAAAAGGTATTATTTCTTATCTTTCCCCAATGGATTCAGAAAAATATTATGATAATAACTTTACATGCCTTAAAATAAATATTTCTAAACTAAACATACTAATATATAATGAAACTGCCCTTGATTTAACAAATAATAAAGATTTTATTTGTAATATTAAGGACTATATTTATGGAAATTATGAGGAACCTAGAGCTTTAATTTGTTCAACGATTTTACCAGAAAATATATTTATATATAATAAAATAATTGATACCCCTTTAATTATTGAAAAATCAAAAGAATTTTATTATAAACATTCTGTACTTGATATGCTAGATAACGATTTGTTTACAAGTTTTGAGGTATATCAACTATTACTAATATTAGGTCAAAAAAAGAAATTATTTAAGGTAAAAGAAGTCGATGAAAAATTAAAACTATATATTGATAAAAAAAGTGGTAAAAAATATACAAAGAAGAGTAACTTTTAAAATTACTCTTCTTTTATTACCAATTGATCATATATTTCTAATGTATTTTTATTTTCTATTCCATTGTTTTTTCTTTCTTCATCAGTTAGATTATCAACTATCGCAATATTATCATTTGATAAACTAATTTTTATAGGTACCTCTTGGTAATCTCCATTTTTAATAGTAGTAACCTTTCCAATGTTTGGACTATCTACAGTGATCGCATTTAAAGGAACAGCCATTCCTGATTTTCTTGTCCATATTATTTCTATGTTTTCACACCTAGAATCTATTAATTTTTCAATTCCATTGCTCATAGAAATAATACAATATTTGTTGTCTTCATCTATATCTACCACTTTTGTAAGTATTGCGCTTTCTTTTACATTAGATTTATCAGTAAATTTAATATATATATTACTTCCTGATTTAATATATTCATTATTTTGTACTTTAACAATAATATACGCATTAAAATTATCTACAATTTTTATTCCAAAATCACTTGATGTATTTGACCTATATTTACTAAAAATATCATCAATTTCATTTTTAGTATAATTCAAAACTTTCGATGTATCAGTTATGCCCTCTAATCCATCAATTTTGTAGGTAACACAACCAGCCATTGATGATTTAATATTATTTGCAGAAGATTTATAATTTTCTTCTATATTTTTTCTAGTATCGATTAGTTCTCTTACCTTTGATCCAGGTGGACTCAATTCTCCAAGTATAGTAATTTTTTGACTTGTAAGTTCATCTATTTTTGTTTTATATTCTTGTATTTTAATATATGATGTTGTTTTCCTTGCTTGTTTACCTAGAAGCTCAATTTGTGATTCTATATATGTAATATCATTTGAATAATTTTGTGGTAAATCTTTAATTAAGGTTTCTATTTGTTTATCTAAATCGTTTATTTTGCTTATATATTCCTGATAATTATTATCCTTATATAATGCAACCGATTCAGTTTTTCTAATTCTTTCTCCTTGTTCAACAAGAGGAATAATAGCATTATTATTATTTATATCAATTACTTTTTCTTGCTTTATTACTATCCCTTGCACATTACTTGATTTTTCAACATATCCATTAACTACTGTATATGTCTGAGATTTTTGTATAACACATTCATAAATAATTGCACAAATAACTACTAAACATATAACTGCCACAATAATTACAACAATGTTTTTCTTTTTTATACTTTTTGGTTTTATTTTATTAGGCGTTTGAACATTACCCCTCATATACTTACCTCTATTTTTCTAGAATTTTACTATCACTTATTATTTCATTTACCATACCAGATACATTATTATATTCTTCTAAATAATGACAATTAAGTTTGTTTTTGAACCATGTAATTTGTCTTTTAGCATAATGTCTAGTTGATTTCTTTAATTTTTCAATAGCATCATCTAAGTTTTCTTTTCCTTCAAAATATTCAAAAAATTCTTTATATCCAATTGCTTGAATACATGTATTATCTTTATCTAAATTCATATCATACAACATTTTAGCTTCGTCTAAAGCACCATTTTTCACCATAATATCTATTCTTTTATTTATTCTTTCATACAATTTTTCTCTTGGATAATCAATATAATAAACAAAAAATTCATAATCCGGGTGTGAAAATTTTTCAAGTCTTTTTATTTCTTCCATCATATGTTCTGATTTTAATTTTTCTGAGCTTTTTGCTATTTCTAAAGCTCTAATAACCCTTTTAATATTATTTGGATGAATTTCTTTTGCAGATATTGGATCAATTTCTACTAGCTTATTATATAAATATTCTTTTCCTTTTTCATTTAAAATTTTTTGTAATTCATCTCTATAGTCATCTGTATTTTTTTGATTATCAAAATTCATATCGTATATTACTGAATTAAAATATAGACCAGTTCCACCAACAATTATGACATTTTTATTTCTTTTTGAAATTTCACTTATTTTATCATAGCACATATTTTTAAAATCTGCAACACTAAACTTTTCACGTACATCACAAATATCTATCATATGATGCGGAATACCTTCCATTTCTTCTTTTGTGACTTTTGCTGTACCTATATTTAGTCTTTTATATATTTGCATAGAATCTGCAGAAATAATTTCTGCATTTATTTGTTTTGCAAGTTCTATACTTAATGCAGTTTTACCAGATGCTGTAGCACCAACAATACATATTATCTTTTTTCTCATATCATTTCCTTAAAAATTTTCTTTCTATTTCATATCTACTCATTTCAAAAGCAGTTGGTCTTCCATGTGGACATGTAAAAGGATTTTCTAGTTTTACCATTTTATCAATAAGATTAATCTGTTCTTGTACATCTAACTTCATATTACCTTTTACTGCAGCTTTACATGCAAGTGTAGCTAAAAATCTATGTTCTTTTTCTTCCTTCTCTGTTTTAACAACACCTAAAATTTCATCTATTATATCTTTAAACATACCGGTATAATCTATATCATATCCAATATTTGGAATTCCTGATATTTTTATCGTCTTTTCATCAAACTCCTCAAGAATAAATCCTGCTTTTTCAAACATAGACATATTTTCAACTACAATATTTTTTTCTTTTGGAGTAAGTTCAACAAGAGTAGGTATCAACATCATTTGAATATTCCTATCTGTTGAATAGTAACTTTCCTTAAACTCTTCAAATAAAAGTCTTTCATGAGCAGCATGTTGATCAATAACATACATTTTATCTTCAATTTGAATAATTATATATGTGTTAAATATATTTCCTACATATTTATACAATATTTCTTTTTTTATTTCTTCACCTTGTTGAACTTGTCCTATCTGAGTTTTATTTTCAGAAGTTTTTATATCAGTTTCTTTTACTTCTATTTCTTCCACTAAATTTGAAGTTGAGTTGTCCACATTTTCAACAGTACTTTTTGGGATTTCTTTAAATTCATCATTTTTAATTTTTATATCTTCTATTGTATTTAAACTATTTTTTCCTACTTTAGCAATATCATAAATATTATTTTTAGGTTCTTCAACACAATAATCTGGTGCGTTTTGAAGTTTGAACTCAAATTTTTTCTCTTTATTTTCTTTTATAACACCTGTGTTTTTTAAATCTGAACTTATTCTATCTATACTATTTTCCTCTAATTTTTTTATATTACTAAAAGGGCTATCTTCTCTATTTTTATTTTCTATAGCTTGTCTTACTGCGTGATAAACTACGTCAAAAACTGAGGTTTCATCTTCAAATTTTACTTCAAGTTTAGCTGGATGAACATTTACATCTAAATGATTTGGACTCATAGATAAATTTATAACACAAAATGGGAATTTATTTATTGCATACTTTTCACTGCACGCCCTATCCAAAGCTGCATTTATAGTCTTATCTTTTATGTACCTTGAGTTTACAAAAGTAAATTGATGCATTCTAGTAGATCTTGAAACTTTTGGAAGACCAATAACACCATTTACACTCATTGAATTATATTCATATTCTACAGGTATAACATTATCATAAATTTCTCTTCCAAATATATCATAGATGACTGATTTTAAATCAGATTTACCTGATGTTTGCAAAACAGTTTTAGAATTATTTATATACTTAAAACTAATACTTGGATTGGAAAGTGCCATTCTTCTTACCACATCTTCTATATATCCTGCTTCAGTTGAATCTTTTTTTAAGAATTTATATCTTGCAGGAACGTTATAGAATACATCAAATATTTCTATTTTTGTTCCTTGAGTTGAAGCTGATGGTTCTACAAATTTTATTGTTCCAGCATCAACAAATGCTTTCGTTCCAATATCTTCATTTTCGTTTTTACTAATTAAAGAAACTTTTGCAATAGCAGCAATAGAAGCTAAAGCCTCACCTCTAAATCCCATAGAAGTTATACTAGCTAAATCTTCTTCTTTTCTAATTTTACTTGTAGCATGTCTTTCAAAAGCCATTTCAACATCATCTGATGCAAAGCCTTTTCCATTATCTTGAACTCTTATATATTTTATTCCACCATTTCGTATTTCAACTGTAATTGATGTTGCTTTAGCATCTATAGCATTCTCCACTAATTCTTTTACAATTGAAGCTGGTCTATCTACAACTTCACCTGCAGCTATTTTATTTATTGTATGTTCATCTAAAAGAACAATATTTCCCATAGTTACCCCCTATCTTAATTCATTTATTCGTTTAACTACTTCTTTTGTAGACATTGTTATATATTCCTCCAAATCCTCATCAGTCAAAAAGTTTATTCTTGAACTGTCTGACTTATTGTTTAGAGTACTAATATAACTGTCAAAACATTTTATTAACACATCATCTGCGAGTGCTTCTCTAATATTATTAGCAATTTTATCCACATCAAGGTTGTATTTTGATATAACTTTTTTATTTACATTTAAATAATCAGAATAAATTTGCTTACTAAATGTATCAAAATCATATACTTTACCTGTTTTTAAATTAGTAACAAGTCCTAAATCTTCATCATGCCATTTAATATATTTTCCCACAAATTTTTCAAACCAGATTTTATCTTCTATTAAATGTGCATATGTTCCTAATGTTTTAAAATCCAAAAGCTTAAAAGTATTTTCCTGTATAAATTTATCAAGATCAGGTAAATGCATAACATTTCCATCCTCAACAACATATTTCAAATAGTGGGTTATTCCTCTATCAAATCCTGCCATTTTTTTTAAATCAGGCATTATACTCCCAGCTAAAAACTTATCAGATAAGTTAAGTTCTTCTTTTACCATATTTGATATACAAATATGTATTATCATAGATGCCATTTTATTTTCCTCCTTAGTTTAATTTTTCTTTTAATCTATACAAAACGTCTAAAGCATCTTTTGGAGATAATTCATCTAAATTAGTTTTCTCCAATATCTTTGTGATTTCAGCCATTTTGTAATTAAACATATCAACCTGTATTTCCTCTGTCGTAATTTTTTTCTTTCTATTATTTATACTTTTCTTTGCTAGATCTACGTCTTCTAGTTCTCTTAATAATTGTTTTGCACGAGATATAACAGATTTAGAAACTCCTGCAAGTTTTGCAACATATATACCATAGGATTCATCTGTTCCACCTGGAACGATTTTTCTTAAAAAAATTACATCGTCACCTTTTTCTTTAACTGCAACTGAATAGTTTTTTACACCTTCTACTTGATTTTCAATATCAATTAATTCATGGTAATGAGTTGCAAACAAAGTTTTAGCTCCAATTTTTTCCTTATTTGCTATATATTCTACAGTTGCCCATGCAATTGAAAGTCCATCATATGTTGAAGTTCCTCTTCCTATTTCATCAAGAATAATAAGGCTATTTTTTGTAGCATTTGTAAGAATATTTGAAAGTTCTTGCATTTCAACCATAAATGTAGATTCTCCCATAGCTAAATCATCTGATGCTCCAATTCTTGTAAAAATTCTATCTACAATACTTATATCAGCATTTGTTGCTGGTACAAAAGAGCCAATTTGTGCCATATACGTAATAAGAGCAACCTGCCTCATATATGTTGATTTACCTGCCATATTTGGCCCTGTAATTATTAAAAATCTATCATCATCATTGTTTAAATATGTATCATTTGGAATAAAAGAGTCAGACTTTAAAGATTTTTCAACTACTGGATGCCTTCCCTCTTTAATTCTTATTTCTCCTGATTTTAATATGTTTGGCTTCGTATAATTATAATTAATTGCAACTGTTGCAAAAGAACATAAAACATCTAAAATAGATACAACTCTTGCAGATCTTTGTATATCAATAACTTCTTTTGCTATTTCATTACGTATATTACAAAACACTTCATACTCTAAATCAATTAATTTTTCCTCTGCACCAAGTATTTTTTCTTCTATTTTTTTTAGTTCATCTGTTACATACCTTTCAGCGCCAGCAAGTGTCTGCTTCCTAATATATCTATCTTCTGGTACCATATTTTTATATGAATTTGTGACTTCTATATAATATCCAAACACCCTATTATATCCTATTCTAAGCCATTTTCCTTTAATTCCCGTTAATTCTTTTTCTTTAGCCTCAAGTTCCATAAGCCATTTTTTTCCATCTTTTGAAGCATTTCTGTACTCATCAATTTGTTCATTGTACCCACTTTTAATTATCCCACCTTCTTTAATTGAGATAGGCGGATCATCTACAATAGAATTATTAATTAAAGAATATATATTTTCTAATGTACTAAATTCACTATATAACTCATTCATATATGTATCATTATTAGTATTTATAATATTTTTTAATATATTCTTAATTTTAGGTAATTTTTCAAGAGATGTTTTTAAAGAAACTAATTCTCTTGCATTAGCAGATGAACTAACTATTTTTGATATAAGTCTTTCCATGTCATAAACTGATTTTAAATTTTCAATAAGTTCATCCATTAGCATTTTATTTTGTATTAAAGTTTCAACTGCATTTTGTCTTTTTATAATTTCATCATAATTTAGCAAAGGAGCCTCAATCCAACTTCTAAGTCTTCTTCCTCCCATAGCTGTTGTTGTATTGTCAAGTACCCAAAGAAGACTCCCTCTTTTTGTCTTTTCCCTATTAGATTCTAATATTTCAAGATTTCTTCTTGTTGAAGAATCAAGCTGCATAAATATTTCTGTACTATATTTCTCAATATTATTTATTTGATCAATATTTGTTTTTTGGGTTTCATCAATATAGTTTAAAAGCAAATTAGCACAATTTTTTTCTATTTCATCTAAGTTATTATTTATACTTGCATTATCATATACAGTTGTATTTGATATATTATTGCTATATGATATATATAAATCAAATAATTTAGTTATCTGACCTACGAGAGAAATGTCCTTTTTAATACTATCATGAAGTATAACTTCAGATGGTAAAACTCTTGATATTTCATTTATAAGTTTTATATCACTATCTATGCCATTAAAACTTGTAACTTTAAATTCACCTGTAGATATATCACAAAAAGAAAAAGCTATGTTACTTTTTTCTTTTATAATTGATGCAATATAATTATTCTTTTTTTCATCTAACATTGTACTATCTGTTATTGTCCCTGGTGTTATAATTTTTACAACATCTCTTTTTACAAGTCCTTTTGCATTTTTAGGGTCCTCTACTTGTTCACAAATTGCCACTTTATATCCTTTTTCAACCATTTTAGGTATATATGTATTTATAGCGTGAAAAGGAATACCACACATCGGAGCTCTTTGTTCTTGTCCACAATCTTTACCTGTTAAAGTTAACTCTAATTCTCTACTACATAATTCTGCTTGATCATAAAAAAGCTCATAGAAATCTCCTAATCTATAAAACAAAATACAATCTTTATATTTATCTCTAAGTTCTAAATACTGTTTCATCATAGGTGTTACTTCTGCCATATTAACCTCCACTTTGTTTACAATTTTCCACAGTTATTATATCAAAAAATATATTCAAATACAAGGAATTTGTCGAAATGAATAAAAAAAGAAGTGAGTAGTTTTAACCACTCACTTCCATACTTAAGCATACGCTTTTTCAATATTGAGAATTCTTTTTTCAAAGATATCCTTTTCTATGCTTGGAATAAATTTTACCAATCTTTTTGCAACATATATTGCGAAAAGATCTAATGTTTTCTGATCTTTGCATAATGTATTAATATCCATTTTGCTTAACCAGTTTTTAACCAAGCCAGTTTTTAAAATAGCCTCCAAACAGTCAAGGCGATATACATTTTTGTTATATTTTGACGCGTTATAAATAGCTTCTTCAAAATATCCAATATCTTCATAGGGTATACAATCCTGAACACATTTAGGCAAAGCATTATACTCCTTAATCTTCTGATTATACACATTTTCATTCTCGATTACTTTGTTGATATAATCAATAACTTCCTGTGTAATAATCCTATTAGGCGAATATGAAAATTTTTCAATTTTCACGCTGTATTCAATATATACAGTATACTTTCTTGCCTTGTTTGTTTCCTCCTCTACAACAATAACAACTTTACTGTTACCACTGTTTTTAAATACTTCTTGAGTATTTTTTTTGGGAGAAGCCTTAGAGTCTGAAGCATACACCCTCTTCCAATGATATGTACCTCCTTTTTGGTTATAATAGGCTTTTACTTCAAGGTATCTTATTCCTTCAACAAAATAAATTCTCAAATTTTTATTTTCCAATGTTTTTGTTACATACATATGTAAGTCTCCTTTAATATAATTAAATTTAATATATAAATTACTATCCGACCTATTAATATTATATCATTTTTGTCGCTTTATGTCAACTTTTAAAATTTGATATAATAATTTATAATTTATACTAAAGAAGATTAAGATTTACAAGAACTATAGACGAAACAATTGCAACAAAATCAGCAATAAGTCCTGCAATCAAGACGCCTCTTATCTTTTTTAAATGAACAGCCCCAAATAATATTGTAATTGTATACAAAGTAGTTTCTGTCGCCCCCATTATAACTGACGCCATTTTACCTGATATAGAATCAGCACCAGAAGTTTTAAATATTTCCATAACAACAGACATAGAGGCTCCTCCTGATAGTGGTCTCATTATACATAGAGGAATAATATCTTCTGGGATTCCAAACTTTACTAGAAGAGGTTTAAAAGGATATAAAATGACATCTAAAGCGCCAGTACTTTTTAAAAGACCAATAGATATTGTTATTGCAAGAATATATGGAAAAATATTGTATACTACTTTTAGTCCATCTAGTGCTCCCTCAATGAATAGTTTAAAAATATCCTTTTTTTCCTTTGCAGCTATAACAATAATAAAAAGTATCATAAGCGGAACTATACACATTATTATATAATTTAACATATATCACCTTACATCCTTTTGTTTAATATTTTTATTGAAATAATACCAGCTATAAGCGAAAGACCTGTAACAATCCATATAGGTATAACAATTGAACTTGGACTACTTGAGCCATACATAGCTCTCAAAGCAATCATACTGCTTGGGATAAGCTGCAAGGATGCTGTATTTAAAAGTACAAACGTTGTCATATTATTACTTGGAATATCATTTTTATTATTATCTTCATGTAATGATTTTATTGCTTTTATGCCATTTACTGTAGCAGCATTTCCTACGCCAATTATATTTGTAGTTATATTCATACACATATATTCTTTTGAAGCATCACTCAAGTTATTTTTGCTAAACAAAAAACCTACTGTTTTACTAAAAATTTTAGATAGTTTCTTTATTACATTAGTTTTCTCAAAAATATTAAATATTCCACTCCAAAAACACATCATACCAATTAATGTTATAACATTTTCAACTGCACTTTTCCCGCTATCCATTATACTTGATATAACGGAATCCGGATTACCAAAAAATACTGCAATTACTATACTTATACAAAGCATTGCACTCCATATTTTAGACATAAACTTCACCCATTTAATTAAAATATATGAAATATTACATCCTATTATTCTTTACTTATATTAAAATTTATTATATAATACTCATACACAATACTATAATATCTGTCTACCTTAAATAATGTTAAAAATATAGTACTACGACAGATAAGGAAAAAACTTGTACAAACCTTAATATTTAACCATTCTGTCTATTGTATGAAATGGATACTTTTATATAATGATTAACATTTTGCTTTATTTTTATACCATCGACAGATTTTAGCTATTTTATTTACATAGCTCTAGCTTTTCAAGTATACCAGTTTTAATTTAAATATATTAGAATGCTTCCTATGTTCACTTTGAAGTCTTCATTGTTTTAATTTAAATATATTAGAATGTAAAGTCGAATAAGAATATCAGATATTTTAAATATTAAGGGTTTTAATTTAAGTATATAAGTATATTAGAATATAAATATATTAAACTTCATACCATATAGTATGAAAATAGGAGGCAATATGAAAGGTTATAGACTTAATAAAGATATTGAATATGTAAAAAAAATTATGCAAGGAATTGAAAGAAAAAATGGACATTGTCCATGTAGATTAAAAGAAGATGATACGACACTTTGTCCATGTGATGAATTTATAAAAGAAGGTATATGTAAATGTAAATTATTTATACCTATTAATGATAAAAGAGAGTCTTAAACCTCTCTTTTATACTTATACATTCTATCCATAACTTTTCCAAGTCTTTTGTGGGAAATATACGTTTTTAAACTTTGAGTTGAATTTATTATACATTTACAAAGTAAAGTTGCAAATAGATAAAATAATATAACAATTGCAAACCCTTTTATAAACGTTCCAAAAAAGCCAAAAGATGCACTAAACACACTAAGAGGGGATGGAATATTTAACATTTGGGTTGTTTCTTCATTTTTTTCTAACGTACTATATAATGTTGTAGATGCAAATATTGTATTACAACATAATGCTAATATTACTGTAACTATTACTACATTTAATTTCTTCATTTATCTCACCTTTATTTTATGTAGACTATTATATCATAAATATATTTAAGTGTAAACTATTTTCTAGTAATTTCCCCACATTGCAGGAATACCACTATTATATGTAGTTGTATTATCTGATATTGTTACAAATTTTATAGAATATATATCACAATATAATAAATTTTTATCTTGAATAGAACGTAATAAAACATAACTTGCACCTACTTCAAGTAAAATTCCAGTTCTATCTTCCAAATAAGTTGTTCCAATTAAAAACTCTATTCTAACAAGTCTTCCAATATATCTTTTTAAAAAAGCTGGTGTATATGCTGTATTTGTTAAAGTTTCTGGTTCAGTTTGTGTATTAGTCATACTCATATTATTATCATTTTCTTCCATAACCATTTTCCTTTCTATGTTTCATTATATAATGAAGTCGGTCTATAAAAACAATGTTTATTTACTCTTGTATGATTTATCCCTGTTCCATTATATGGAAATTCTTTCGGACATTTAGGCATATATGGATTCATAAACCAAAGAGAATCTCCAACCTCATTTAGTCTATTTCCTGCAAGAGCCCAATCAGCTATCTCATAATGTATTATTTCCGGACTCATATTGTATATATTTTGAGAATTATACTTACCACCTAAAGTTTCAGTTGCACAATTAAATTGACCTTTTTGAAATATAACATTTCTAATACTACCTCCTGCAGATACTCTTGCATACTCTCCATCCGCAGAATTTACTCTATTCATTATAACTGTGGCAACAGCTCTCATACCAGTGTCACCTTCTCCTCCAGCTTCACATTGAATTATTCTAGCTAATAGTTCTCTTTCGGTAAATCCCAACATCATCACCCCTTGTATATTATATTAAAAAGAAAAACTAACGTGAAAAAGTTTCTAAAAAATTGTTACATATTTTAATTATATAACTACGTAACTATTTATTACAAATTCAAACTAATTTATATAAGTTAAGATATATTTTAAATTATCCAGGTATAGAAGTTTTTAATAAAAATAGGAATTAAATCAAAA
>FR891270.1 GCA_000433755.1 Clostridium sp. CAG:465
AGTTTTTTGATACTATATTTTTTGACTTTTATTTCAGCCAAATAATTATTATAATTCTCTAATTCTTCTTTAATTTCCATATACCTACCTCCATTTTTTTATTCAACTTCAAATCTAGTATCTAAATTGTTTGGTATATTGTAAGTGTCTATTACACTTCTAAAAGCGTTATTTTCTTCTTTTAAATCTTTTATTTCTTTTAGTAAGCTTGTCTTTTCTTCTTGTAAATTTTTATATTCATTTGCTACATAATCAATTTTCTTTTTATCTGCTACTGAACTTATAATACTTAGTATTGTAAATATAATTAATACTGATATTATATAAATGTATTTATTCATATATTATTCACCTCTATCAAAATGTTCTGTTAATTTACCATTTTTCATTCTTACATATTTTGTTATTCTATTTTCATAGTTAACTACAAAACCTTCTACATTTCTGTTTGTCTTTTTACAATAGTTGTCATATAACTCATCTAACTTATTTTTGTCTGGTATTACTCCCATTTCGTATGCTATTGGTACTACCCCAATAAAATTTGGTATTTTTAAAGATTCAAAAGGATATATAAACAATTCATGATAATATCTTAGATTATACAACTCCATATTTTCATTAACATTTGCCTTAGCAAAAATGTAAAATCTTTTATCAAATTCATCAACAGAATATTTTAGTTTACCCATTCCTATCCATTCACCACATATGCATGATGATTCTCTTAATTCATTTTGTAAGAAATCTTTATGTTCCATTAACCAATTATATAGCCCCTTATATAACATATTTTTATTTTCTTCTAATTCATCCATTGCTATAATATTATTCCTTTGTGCTATATATAATTTACATTTTAACTTAAACAAACATAAATTACTCCCATCTATTTTTTCTGTTATCTCACATTTATTATTACTATCTACTTTTACCCTCTCTGTTTTTGGATATAACGTTTTCCTTATCATATTACTTTTCCTCCTCTATTTTATTTTTAAAATTTTTTTTATTTTTTCATAACAGTTTAAACATATATCTTTATTTACTAGACATCCGCATATATGTCCAAGTACATCAACATCATAAATTTTAACACGTTTACTATTTTCATTTTTAACTATATTACCACATACATCACATTGTGTTACGCTTGCCATTTTTATTCCCCCTTTTATGCTTTTATATAGAAAAGCTTTTATATCTCTCTCAAATTCATTACTTTGTATATATTCGTGTTTATTATTTATTTCTGACTTTAGTAATTTATTA
>FR891271.1 GCA_000433755.1 Clostridium sp. CAG:465
TTTCATCTTCTTTTCCTCCTACTTTTTTTCATATATATTAGATCGTTTACTTCTTTATTACTACAATTCTATTATACCACTTTTATTACATTTTGTCAATATTATGTAATCTTTTAAATGACAGGTTGCATATTTTTAAAGTAAAAAATAATGGATAAGTTATACCTTACCCATTATTTTATAATTAATTTTGTTCTTTTTTTGCTTTAACAACTTTCATTGTAGTAAATCCTGCTACACTAAGTCCTGCAACTATTAGTACTATTAACATATCTAAACTTAAGCTTCCACCAGTTACTGGTAATGTTTTTGCTTCATTATATACAGTTGCTTCAAATATTTCTCCATTTTCACCAAGTGTAAATGATTTTTCTTTGCTATCAACTATATATTTATCCGGTGCAGATACTTCTCTGTAATAATATTTTCCAAGTACTAAATCTTTACTTCTTGCAATACCATCTTTATCTGTAACAATTGTATCTATAACATTTTTGTTTGCATCTAAAACTTCAAATGTTACTCCTTCGATAGGTGTTTTTGTTGTTTTATCAAGTTTTACGATTTTTAAAGATGCTGCTGCTCTCTTATTCTCTACAGTTTTTAATACTTGAGTATTTTTAGCTGTAACTTCAAATTCGTATTCGTTTGAATCCATTACATATTCTTTTGGTGCACTTACTTCTTTATAGTAGTATTTACCTATTAGTAAATCTTTAGATGTAGCTTTACCATTAGAATCTGTTGTTATTGTATCTACTTTTTTATGGTTAGAATCTAATATATCAAATTTTACACCTTTTATTGGATTATTACTATCATCTACTTTTGTAATTTCTATATATCCTCTAACTCTTTCATTTTTAACAGTCTTTTTAATAATTTGGTTTACATTTTTTACTTCAAATTTATATACACTAGTATCCATAATATATTCTTCCGGTGCACTTATTTCTTGATATGTATATATTCCTTTTACTAATGGTTCATTTGAAACTGCTATACCATTTTTGTCAGTTTTAATAGTATCAACTAATTTTCCTTGTTCATCTTTAATTTCAAATACAACACCTTCAACAGGTTGTTTTGCATCATCAACTTTTGTAATTTTAATTGTACCAGTTATTTTTTTGTTTGTTACTGTTTCTTTTATAACCTCATTATTAGTATTGATTTTAAATTTGATTTTTTTGTTGTTAAATTCATAGAAAGCTGGTGCTTCTATTTCTTGATAATAATATGTTCCTTTTACTAAGTCTTTTACTTCAGCTTTACCATTTTTATCAGTAGTAACTGTTGTTACAACTTTACCTTTAGAATTTAGTATATTAAATTTAACACCTTCAATTGGAGCTTTAGAATCTTCATCAATTTTTAAGATTTCAAGACTTCCTTTTACTCTGTAATTGATAACTTCTCTTTTTACAACTTCATTTAATTCATTAATTTGGAATTCAAAGATTTCATCATCTTTTACATATCCATCTGGTACTTCTACTTCTTGATAGTAATATGTTCCTTTATCCAATTTTTTAGTTTCAGCATAACCAGTTTTATCTGTAGTTAAAGTTTCTATTACTGTCTTTTTATCGTTTGCTAGGATATTAAATTTTACTCCTTTAATTCCAACTCTAGTATCATCTAATTTTGTAATTTCAAGTTTACCAGTTATTTTTTTATTGATAACTTCTCTTTTTACTATTTCATTTTGTTTATTTATTTGGAATTCAAAGATTTCATCATCTTTTACATATCCATCTGGTACTTCTA
>FR891272.1 GCA_000433755.1 Clostridium sp. CAG:465
CCATACTTTACTACATCTGCTGTTTCATCTGTTATACCTTTTGGCAAAGTATCATCACCTGTTGGTTTAGAATTGTTATTAGAAGGAAAACTTGTATCTTTTACATATGTACTCTCAGTTGCGGGTACCCATACAAATTCATTTTTGTTTTCATCTTGTATTACAAGCCCTGTATCTTTTGTTCCTTCTTTATATGTAAATCCTTTTGGAATTGGTACTCCATCTACTTCTTCTGCTATTTTTCCTTTCCATTCATTTCTAACACTTATACTTCTTTTAGTTTCTCCATCTGTTACCTCCGAAAACCATTTATACTCTGTATTATTTTCAGTTTCTCCTGCCCATACTAATTTTCCTTTTATTACTGATACCTTATCTTTATACTTCTTTGTACTTGGTAACTCTGTTACCATACTATCTCCTGATAGATTTACACTTGATTTATCAAAGCTTGTTGGATTCCTGATAAATTAACGCTTGATTTTTTAAAACTTGTTGAATTATCAGTATATTTTTTTGATAGATACATTGATAATTCATCTTGTATACTTACCATATCTTCCTTAAACGTTGCCTCTTTTGCACTTGATACTGGGTTATTTTTTGCTATTGTTAAAATAACTGCTGCTGCAAGTATTATTATCACTATTATAGTTACAATTAACACTATTAGCGATATACCTCTTTTATGAGTTAGTTTTGTAAAATTATTTTTTTGCTTTTCTTTTTCTACTTTTTTCATATATCTCTTTCCTCTCTTTCTTTTGTATAACATATTTGTATATATTATTAACACACTCAGTATACACTAAAAAAGCGCAATACTACATAACAAATTTATAGATTTAGTATTTATAAATTTTATATTGTCTTTTTAACTTGAACACTTATTTTATTTTTTTCAAAGTCTATATTAAAGCCATTTATACTACTTACAACTCTTCTAATCATGAAAGCATCAAGTTCATCAATTTTAAAAATATTTTCAGAGTTTAGATTTAAAAGCCAATTTGACTCATCTTCCGTAAATACAAATTCAATATTATCTCCGCTATTAGACTTGTTTATTAATTTTCTAACAATTTCTGAAATTATAAAAATAGACTGATTAATACTTCCTGCAATATAATTAGATGATTTTAAAGCAGTATGTGTTGTGAAATTTATTCCTTTCTTTTTTGCATCATTTTTTACAATTAAAGAAATTAAATCTACTATATCATCACATTTTAATATTTTTTCTTCACCAGTAGACTCAGCAATAAGCGCATCTAAGATTTTATCTACTCTTTCTAAAGAATTTTTATTTTTTTCGTAAAAGTTCTTTAGTTTTTGAATATCTTCTTTATTTTTTAATTCATCTACATTTGAAATCATCATATTAGTTACTTCTATACCTGCGCCAACAGAAAGCATATCCGATTTAATTTCTTCTGCTATGCTGTTCATAAGTTCACCTATAGTTTTTGTTTTGTATTTAGACAGTTCAATTTCCGTTTGTTGGTTAAAAATCTTAACAGCTGAAATTAACTCTAAATTTAACTTATCAATACCTTCAGTTTTATCAAAATAATTCTGAATATTTAACTTTTGCATAGTCTCAATTGGTGGCTTTTGACCTGAAAATCCAGTTTGTAGAATGATTATTAGTTCTTTATTATGTTTCCTTATTTCTGTAATTACTTCTTCTCCATTCATTCCTGGCATAAAGTAGTCTAGAAGTGCAATTTGGTAATTTCCTGACGTAAGTTTTTCTACTGCTTGTTTACCATCTGAAGCGGTTTCAACGTTATAGCCTAATTGCTTTAGAAAGCTATCTGTCATTAGCAAATAATCTTCATCATCATCTGCTAAAAGTATTTTTATATTTTTTATAATTTCTTCATATTCCATATATAACTACCTCTCTTTTTTATAATTATTATATATTAAATTATAAAAAAATAAAAGACATTTCCTTAAAATAAATAAAAATTCCAAGTTATTATAACATGGAATCTTTACAAATCTATTTTATTAAAAGAAAAATACTTTTACAAGTACAATGATTGCAATAATTACTCTATAATATGCAAATACAGCAAAATCATGATTTTTTATATATTTAAGTAAAAATTTGATACTTAATACTCCCACAATTGCCGAAACTACAATTCCTACTATTAATTCATAGCTAAAATTAGACACCATATCTGGAAGTTTAAGTACAGCGGCTCCAAAAATTATTGGTACAGAAAGTAAAAATGTAAATTTAGCTGCAGCACTTCTTGATACACCAAGCAATCTTGCTGTAAGAATAGTAGTTCCTGAACGTGAAAATCCTGGAATAACTGCCAAAGCTTGAGAAAGTCCAATTAAGAATGTCTGCTTTAATGTTAAATCCTTATATTCAGTTTCTTTTCCATCATATTTTTTTGCAGCCCATTTGTCTCCTAGATAAATAAGAATTCCCATAACTCCAAGAGCAATTGCAATTAAAGCATAATTAGTTCTTAGAACATTTTCAATCGGTTCTTCAAATATTTTACCTATTAAAGCGCCAGGAATGGTTGCAATTACTAAATACCAAAACATTCTATTTTCAAAAGAATTTTTCTTATGAACAATTTTATTATATGCCCCTTTAAAAAGTTTCCACCACTCATTAAAGTAAACAAATAGTACTGCTATTAATGTACCAAAGTGTAGTGCCACATCAAATGAAAGCGAATGTTCACTCCAATTAAAAAGGTATGGGATTAATATTAAGTGAGCTGAACTGGAAATAGGAAGAAATTCTCCTATTCCCTGTATAACTCCTAAAACAATTGCATGAAATATATTCATTATTAACCTCCTAAATTAACTACCAGAACTTACATTAACATATATTACCTTATTAGTGCTATGCGAACCAGCTGCTGGTGACTGTGAAACTATTGTTCCTGCTGGCTTTTCACTATCTACAATATTTTTTTGTAATGTAAAGCCATCTATTTGACTACTATATGCACTTCCTACAACATTAGGAACTTTATATGTTTCTTCTTTTTTCTCTTCTTTTTTCTCTTCTTTTGGTTGCTCTGTTTTTTTAGTATTATTAGTTGTATTATTAGTAGTTTTTTCTTGGCCATCTACAATATCTTGACTATCATACTCTATATCTTTTAAATCAAGTTTAATTTGCTTAATTGTATCATCATCAACTCTAACATACATCTTATCAGATTTTATTGCTTCAAAAGAAACATTATTTGGAATTTTTCCAACACTTTCAAGTGGTTTATCAGATGATACTTCAATAACATAGTCAGAATAAATAACAAATACTCTTTCATTGTTATAGTAGGTAGATTTAACGTCTTTATCCTTAAGTTCAATAGTATCAGTTATCTTATTATTCTTAACTTTATATACCTTACTATTATCTTGAGATATGAAGTAAAGTATATCTTCTGTATCTATTCCTATCATATTTACTTTTTCTTTAAATATTCCAAGTTTAGAATTAGAATAGTAAATATTTGAGTTTGAATCTTCATAATATACTCTATCAGTTTGCTGTAACATAATCATTCTATCTACTATAAGTCCTGATTTAATTTGAGACATAGTGTTAAACAAGTTTATTTTATAAATTATATTATTAGTTGAATTTCCTGTTTTTTGCTCAACATTAATATAAATCATATTTATTACTGGCGACATATCCATATTTTTTATTCTACTAAAGTTTTTAACTGTAAAGGTATTATATTCTATTTTTCTCTTAGTACCAATATCATAAGTAGTTAACTTAAGTGTGGCTGAAGTTCCATTATCTGTTTTTGTAAAATACAAAATTAAATTTTTGTCATATAACAAGTCAAAATAACAAATTGGATTACTTTCCTCGATAGTATCAATTATTTCCCCTGATTCTATGCTTCCTATATATACTTTTGAATCAAATAAATATGTATAATATTTATTATCATATGAATACTGAATGTCTTTAGCATTTTTAGAAATATTTATTGTTTTTACACCTTTTTCCTTATTTTCTTTTTTGTTTTCATTTACATCTGCACCTGATAAGGAAATAACATATCTTTCGACAAGATAAAGAGCAACTACTGTTACAATTGTTCCAATTGCCCAGTATATAGCTAAATTAATAAATAATTTCTTTTTATTTATTTTTTTTCTTACTTTCTTTTCTTTTATTTTTCTTTCCTTCAAAGTTATTCTTCCTTTCTAATTATTTTTTATTCGGTTTTGTTACTATAAAAGCATTTGGAACATAACGTTCACCTAATATATCACTTGGACTATTTACAACATTTCCGTTATATACCATAGTTGTAGAAGCTCCACCATCCAAATTAAAGGCATTATATGCTCCATTATCCAAAAGAATATCTTGAACTTGCCTTAGTGTTGCTCCTAGACTTCCTTTTTGTCTTCCGTCAATAACCAACATTAATATTGCTCCATCTTTTCTTTGAGCTATCGCAGTTCTTGGTTGCATACCCCAACCGCCTGTTCCGCTTTTTATTGTAGCATTTCCATTAATAATAATAACTGGTCCAAAGGAAACTGCACATCTTAAATTAAGTTGCTGACATTTAGAATATGTCATTGAATTTGAAACAACCATTTTATTATCTTTATCCATTCCAACTAAACTATATGATGCACCTGTATTTGTTGTTCTAAGCTGTCCATCTTCAATAACAAGCCCAGCTGGCTTTCCACCTGTACCCAAAGCATCATCCTGAAATCCTCCAGCGTTAATTCCTGCAACTGCATCGTTTTCTGCGACAATTTGAGATGTAGTAGCGCCTGAAGTTCCAAGCCTTGGAGATGATACAAGTTTAACACGAGATGGATCATTTATAATTAAAAGTTTACCTGTATAGCTATCATTACTTACGTCTTTAAGTTCAATTCCATTCATATCTTCAGCAGATATTCCAGATCCAATGTTTATTGCTGATAAACTTTGATCTTCTATATTCTCTTGTGGCCTATTCTTCGCTAATATTTCATCAATTTTTTCTTTACTTAAAAATAAAGTTGCAAAATATTGATGACTCATAGTTGTCATTGCTGTTGTTACTATCATATCTCTTGTATTAGTAAATGGTCCATAATATATAAGTACAATTGAAAGAATTGGAACATATATTACCTGGAATATAAGGAAAAAAGCTATCCACTTTAACACTTTCTTCGCTTTTGATTTTTTGTTCTTTTTTTCTTCATTATTAACTTCTTTTTTCATTTAAAAACCCCGCTTTATAATATTACAAATTAACGTTATTATTTTATCAAAATAAAAAAGTTTTTTCAACAGTTTTGTATAAATATGTAAAAAAATAGGAGCAAATATATAATAATACTTGTTCCTATTTTATATTATCACTAGTTTTTCTTTGTTGTAGTTTTATTATTATTTTTATTTGTATTTTTATAAATATGTATACCATTTGATTCTTCTTCATCATTACTTGATGATGAATTTTTTGAAGTATGAACATTACATGTTTCTGTAGGCGCCATATATGCCCAATCAGCTGGTTTTACATTTGGTGTATAGTCTCTTGTTATAAATGATTTTTCTGATGTGTTTGGACAATATTCTGTAGCAATTTTACCAGTTTCATTACATATTTTTATTGTCTTATGGATATTACATGTTTCAGTAGGTATTGAATCTTTTGCTACATAATCACTTCCAACTTGACTTCCCCTTGGGTCATTTTTACAAGCATCTGTAGGAACCAATCCAGAGACTTTACAAAGTTCTACTTTTGTAACAGAATTTGGAACTTCAAAATGTTTTGATTGTTTACCTTTGCTTATACTATTTACAACTGTATTAAATAGTGAAACTGAAGTGTAAGGATAAGATCCTATCTTTCTATATCCAATTGCTTTTTGTCCAGCTTTACCGCCAACTTTATCATATCCATTCCAACAAGCAATTGTATAATATGGAGTAAATCCACAGAACCATTGATCAAAATCATCGTTTGTATTACCAGTTTTGCCTGCAACATCCATATTTGATAGTTTAACATAACCTGCTGCTGTTCCTGTTTTTACAACTTCTTGTAAACAACTTGTAAGCATAAATGCTGTTGATTCTTTCATAACACGTTTAGAGTTTATATTATTCACAATTACATCTTCGCCTTTAGAGTCTGTAATTTTAGTATATAGTCTTGGCTCTATATATACTCCACCATTTGCAATAGTAGCATAAGCATTCGCCATATCCATAACAGTTACACCATATGTAAGTCCACCAAGTGATAATGCTGCTGGAGCTTTATCTGCTGCAACTAATCTCTTAAGCCCTGTATTCTTCGCAAAGTTATATGCATAATCTATATCAACTTTTAAATTTGCTCTTGCCGCAGGTAAATTCATTGATTTTGCAATTGCATTTCTTGCTGTTACATAGCCATTGAAATAACCATAATAGTTTCCTGGATGCCAATTTCCTTCTGTAAGCTCGCAATCATCTAAACCTGCTCCAGGTGATGATAATCCAAGTTCAAATGCCGGTCCATATGCGCCTAAAGGTTTCATACATGAACCTGGTTGCCTTGTTAACTGTGTTGCCCTATTTACTACAAGATCTGATGTCTTTTCATCTGAACCACCAATAAGTCCAAGTACACATCCTGTAGATTGTTCAATAACAACCATAGCAGACTGCATAAAGTCTCCTTTACTATCAGTATAGAATAATTTTGAATTGTTATATGCAGAATCAATTGCACTTTGTACATCTGGATCAAAAGGAGTATATATTTTATAACCTTTACCATATAACTTTGTAATAGCAATACCTCTTTCGACTCCTAATGTTTCCATCAAATCATTAATTACAGCTTCTCTTACAGCTTCAACATAGTATGTATACTGTGCACCATTTGAAAATTGTTTTGTAGAATCATCTTCTTTCTTAAATACAATTTCATAATTTAAAGCTTCATTATATTCGTCTTCTGAAATTTTCTTAAGTTTTAGCATCTGCTTTAAAACTAAATTTTTTCTCTCTAAAAGTTTATTTTTAGCTTCTTCACTCTTATATGGATTAGTTGACTCTGGTGATTGTATAATTGCAGCCAATACTGCAGATTCAGCTAAATTTACTTCACTTAAAGGCTTTCCAAAATAATTTCTTGAAGCCACTTCAAATCCATAGCATCCATCTCCCATGTATATTTGGTTTACGTATGCTTCAAAAATTTCTTCTTTTGAAAGTTTATTTTCTAGAGCTATAGCTCTATACCATTCTCTAATCTTTCTTGTCCATGTTGCTTCTTTATCGTTTTTTATATTTTTTACCAATTGCTGTGTAATTGTACTTCCACCAAAGCTTGATTTTCCACCATGAGTTATATATGTAAATATCGCACCTGTAGTTCTTTTTAAATCGACACCATGATGTTTAAAAAATCTTTCGTCTTCAATAGATACAACAGCATCAACAACAGTCTGAGGTATATCTTTATATTCAACAGTTACTCTGTTTTCTGAATCATAAAAAGCACCTATTTGATTACCATTTTTATCATATACAAATGATGTTTCTTTGTATAATTTCAATTCTTCAAGATTTAAACTATCCGTCTTGTCAATTACACCAGTTATAACACCTATAACTAGTCCTGCACAAATAATAAAAAGAGCAAGAAAAACAAAGAAACAAATCTTTATTATTTTTTTTCTTCTTTTCTTTTTTGCATTCTTGCTACTTGCTTTAGAATTAATATCTTTGGTTGAAACTACTTGTGTTTTACCAGCCTCGATATTCTTCTTCGTCTTTTTCTTTAAAGATTTTGTCTTAAAAACTTTTGTATGTTTATTATCATTTTTATCCATATTTTTTCACTCCTAATACAGAAAAATATTACCAATCACTAAAAAAATCATCAAAATCACATCTAATGTTAAAACTTATCTTAAGAGCTTCTTTAACCTTTTCTAATGTTATTTCATCAATACTTCCTATTTTTTCTTTTAGCCTTACCTTATCTAAAGTTCTAACTTGTTCAACAAGAATAATTGAATCTTTCTCTAATCCGCAGCTACCTGCTTTGATTGGAATATGAGTTGGAATCCTATTTTTACTTTTAGTTGTTATAGCAAGAGCTATTACAGTTGGGCTGTATTTGTTTCCTATATCATTTTGAATAATCAATACAGGTCTAATCCCATCTTGCTCTGAACCAACAACAGGACTTAAATCAGCATAAAATATATCTCCTCTTTTTACTTTCAAAATATATTCCTCACTTTCATATATTATACACTATTTATCAAAATTTGCAAATATTTTCTCATCAAATTTATCTAATATATCAAATTTTAAGTAATTTACATTTATAACTACATTTTCTTTTTCATCTAAAACTACATACTGTTCTACTTTTTTTGACTTATTATCAACAACTGCTTCAAATGAAGATAAATTTAATCCTTCTTTTAATATAAATTTAAGTTCTTCTACTTCATTTATTTTATTTTTATTTAATTTTATTAAATAATGAATTTTATCATTTACAATCTTTGATTCGATATTTCCACAAGAAGTTTCTCTTTGTATATAATTGTACAAAAAAATAAATGTTGAAAAACTAAAAATATTTCTATCTGAAGTTGAATATTCTCTTAAATCAAACTTACTAATTTCCTTTGTATTATTTATTCTTACTTCATTATTTAATATAATATATGATATTTTATCTTGCAAGTCATTTGTAAAGTCAAATCTATACTTTTCTTCTTCATTATTATACAAGTACCATTCTTCTACTTCATAGCTATTCTTCGTTTTATTGCTAAATATAGTTAATGAATATTTTGTATTATAGTTTTTTATATCAAAAATATCTTTCATTTCATTGCTACCATTATTATTTGCGTTATATATACCAAAAAAAGAAATTGCTATAAGTAAAAAGGCGACAAAAAGTGCACATATAATTATAAACCACAATCTTTTAGATTTATCAATATTAATAGTTTTAATTAGCAAACAAAACAACCCCTTTTTTATAATATATATTTACATTAAAATATATGTTATATAAAAAAGGAGTATTCATTATATTATTATTTTCTGTTTATTTCTCTTGTATTTCCTAATGCTTTCTTTACTTCATCTAATTTTTCATAAATGTCTTTTAAGGTATTGGAATCAACTGTAGTTTTAATTTCAGATTTAACCAAATTACTTACATCATCAACATCTTGCTTTAAGAATGAAAGCATTTCTAATATATCAAATCTTGTTGATTTATATGTTAATTGTTTTGTTCCAACAAATTCACCATCAATTGTATATGTATCTTCATAACTTGGGATGGTTACAGGTATATTAAATTTTTCAGTAATATATGTTTTTAATACCTGTTGTGAAACTATTTCACCATGGTTTATAAAAATATTATGAGGTTTGTTTTTCATTTTGTCAATAAACTCTAATAGTCCATCTCTATCTGCATGCCCCGAAAATGCGTCTAAATATTCAATTTCAGCTTTTACTGCAATTTCTTCCCCAAAAATTTTAACAATTTTTGAACCAGTTTGTATTTTTTCACCTAACGTACCTGTTGCCTGATATCCTACAAATAAAACTGTACATTCTGGTCTATATAAATTGTGTTTTAAATGATGCTTGATTCTTCCAACTTCGCACATACCACTTGCAGAAATAATTACCTTAGGTGTTGGATCATCATTTAAAGCTTTAGATTCATCTGAGGTAGTTACCAAATGTAAGCTTGCAAAATCAATAGGATTATCGCCTTTCATTAAATATTTTACTGCTTCTTCATCATAATATTCTGGGTTTTCTTCAAATATTTTTGTTGCATTAACAGCAAGAGGACTGTCAACATAAACTGGTATATTTTTTAATTTTTCAGCATATCCTTCTTTTGCAGCATATTTGTTTATTTCATACAAAATTTCCTGTGTTCTACCAACTGCAAATGATGGTATAATTAAATTACCACCTCTTTCAATAGTTCTTAGTAAAATATCTATAAATTTGTCTGATTGATCTTCCATTTTTCCATGTAATCTATTTCCATACGTAGATTCCATTATTAAATGGTCAGCACCTTCAATATATGTAGGATCTTTAATAATAGGCATATTTTTATTACCTAAATCTCCCGTAAATACCACTCTTTTTGTTTGACCATTTTCTGTTAAATCAAGAAGTACTATACTAGATCCTAGCATATGTCCTGCGTCAACTAAAGTAAAAGAAATATTTTCATTAATTGTTATTTTTTTATTATAATCGACACCTTTAAATAATTTCATTGAGTCAATACCATCTTGTGCAGTATACATAGGTTCATTTTCTTTTTTTCCAGCTCTTCTTCTTTTTTTATTAACCCACTCAATTTCTTTTTCTTGAATATGACCACTATCTGCAAGCATAATACCACATAAGTCAACTGTTGCATTTGTAGCATATATTGGATTTGTATATCCCGCTTTATATAACTTTGGTATTCTACCACTATGATCAATATGTGCGTGAGTCAAAATCATAAAATCAATATCATTTACATCAAATGGAAAATCGTCATAATTTAGCATTTGATCTGTCATTTTTCCTTGAAACATTCCACAGTCTATTAAAAATTTATTTCCTGCTACTTCAACCATTGTACATGACCCTGTAACGGTTTTAGCAGCCCCATAAAAAGTTAAATTCATATATCATACCTCTCTTTTTTACATATATATTTTATAATAAAGGAAAACAATTATCAAGACAATTTTAAAAAAATTGTATATTTGATTTAAGATATACTAGTTGGATTTTTTGTTACAACAAAATTCAATTGTTTATTTTTATTTTTATTAAATATATTTATTTTCTCGTATATTTGGCTATATACCTCTTTATTTAGTTTTGCTTTAACAAGTACATTTATTCTATATTTATTATTTATTCTTCTTACAAAAGGTGACTTTGGACTAAAAACTTTATATTTTGCCAAT
The DNA here is from genome assembly GCA_000433755.1 of Clostridium sp. CAG:465. Taxonomy (GTDB): domain Bacteria; phylum Bacillota; class Clostridia; order TANB77; family CAG-465; genus CAG-465. The sequence goes on from FR891272.1 coordinate 11,005, forward strand.
GAGTCATTTAAAATATTATAAAGTCTTTCAGATTCTGATTTTACAATATTAAAATTAGATGATGAAAGTTCAAATAATACAATATCTGTAAATGGTGGATAGTTAAACATTTTCCTATATTCTATTTCTTTTTCATAAAATTCAGTATAATCTCCTTTTATAACTGCATTTAAAATATAATTATTTAAATCTGATGTTGGAATTATAACTCTTCCAGATAAATCTCCACGTCCTGCTCTTCCGGCCACTTGAGAAATATTTGAATATGCTTTTTCACTAGCCATATAATCATTCATTGCAAGCATATTATCAACACCAAGTATTCCCACAAGTGTTACATTTGAAATATCATGACCTTTGCTTATCATTTGAGTTCCAACTAAAACATTTACATTATTCTTTTTAAATTTATCTAAAATATCTTGTTGTGCATTTCTTGATACAGTGGTATCTGCATCCATTCTAAGAATTGAAATTTGTGGATATATTTCTCTTAACTCTTCTTCTATTTTTTGTGTACCAATAGTTCCTGATGATATATTAGTACTTCCGCAGTTATAGCAAGTAGTTATGTTTTTCTCCACATGTGAACAATAATGGCAAAGTAGAAGGTTACTCTTTTTATGGTACGTCATTGCAACATCACAATTTGGACATTTAAATACTTTACCACAATCTTTGCATGTAAGATATGACGTATATCCTCGTCTATTTAAAAAAATCATTGTTTGCTGACCTAATTTTATGTTTTGAAGAATTTCCTCTTTTAATTTTATAGGTAAAACTGAAGTATTACCAAGAAGCCTATCTTCTTTTATATCAATTAATTCTATGCTTGGAAGTTTAGCATTTCCAGCTCTATTTTTAAGTGTTAATAGTGATATATTTCCACTTTTAGCTTTATAAAATGTAGTTACCTCAGGAGTGGCAGATCCAAGAAGTAAAAGAGCATTGTTATTTTTACAAATATATCTTGCAATTTCTTTTGTAGAATATTTTGGCGTAGAACCAGAGTAATAGCTTGAATCATGTTCTTCATCAATTATAACCATACCTAAATTATCAATAGGTGCAAAAATTGCAGACCTTGCACCAACAACTATATCTACTTTTCCCTCTTTTATTCTTTTATATTCTTCTTTCCTTTTAGCTATAGTCATTCTACTATGTAATATAGCAACATTATTTCCAAATCTAGAAACAAATCTTTCAACTGTTTGATAAGTAAGAGATATCTCAGGTACTAATACAATTACTTTTCTTCCTTGTGATAATACCGTTTCTATTACTTGTAAATAAACTTCTGTCTTTCCACTTCCTGTAACTCCAAATAACAAACATTCATCATACTTTTCATCATAAAGTTTACCATTTATTATATCTATAGCGTTTTTTTGTTCATGAGTAGGGCTCATCGGATAAGTTCTCTTAACATTTAATTCATCTAATAAATCTATTTCTTTCTCGACTTTATATAGTTCAATATATCCTTTCTTAACTACAGTATTAATAATAGTTCTTGATATATCTAATCCGTTTATTATATCGCTTAACAAAACAAAATCATTGCTCATTAAAAAAGTAAGTAATCGTATATGTTTTGCAGAGGAAACAATTCCATCATCTATATCCTGATTTATCTTTTCTGCATCAACTATAAGTCTAACAGCTGTCTCTTTCTTTCCATCTATTTTTTTACTGCTTTTTTTACTACCAGTTCCTGGTGGCAGCATAAGTTTTAAAGCATCATACACATTACAAAAGTATAAATAAGCAATATTTTTTGCTAGTTTAAGTCTATTTTCATCAATATATGAAATTTCGTCAATAACAGAAGAAATCTCTTTTAGTTTATATTTTGGTACATATTTTTCATCCTCTATAACTTTTACTATAATGGCTTCTTCTAAATCTTTCTTTCTTCCAAAACTAACTTCTACTCTTTTACCAAGTTCAATTTTACTTTCTAATTCAACTGAAACTTTATAATCATACACTTTATTTAACTTACTTACTGACGTATTTATAAGTACCTTTACTATCATACTACACCTCTTAATTAGATACATTATACCAAACATAAGTTTTAGTGTCAAGAAAAGCACCCATACTTTTAAAGTATGAATGCTAAGTAAATCTCATTAATTAGTATTTATCATAAATTTGATTTCTTTTCAATAATTTGTGCTATATCATTTGCATACTGAGTAATTTTATCTATATTTTTTCCTTCTAACATTACTCTAACTAAAGGTTCTGTACCTGATGGCCTAATAAGTACTCTTCCCTCATTTTTAAGTTTTTCTTCTACTTCTTGTATCATTTTTGTAATTTCACTATCTTCTTTATACAAATATTTCTTATCTAAAGCTACTTTAGCATTTACTAAAACTTGAGGATAGATATCTATAATACTTGCAAGTTCTGAAGCCTTTTTATTGTATTTAACCATACTTCTAATAAGCATAAGTGATGTTAAAATTCCATCGCCTGTAGGATTATAATCTAAGAATATAATGTGCCCTGATTGTTCACCACCTAAATTATATCCTTTATTTAACATTTCTTCTAAGACATATCTATCTCCTACATTTGTTTTTTCAAGATTTAAACTATTGTTCTTACAATAAATATCAAGCCCTAAATTACTCATCACGGTTGCTACAACAGTATCTTTTTTTAGAGAGTTTTCTTCCTTTAAGTATTTAGATAAGATTGCAAGCATAATATCTCCGTTAATTTCATTTCCATTTTCATCTACTGCTAAACATCTGTCTCCATCACCATCGTATGCAATACCTAAATTATATTTATTAGATGTAACATATTCTTTTAACATTTCAAGATGTGTAGAGCCACAATCTTTATTAATATTTATACCATTTGGATTATTGTTTATTATTTTAAATTTAATTCCAAGTCTTGTAAATATTTTTTCAGCTATTTTATATGTTGCTCCATTTGCTGTATCTATTACAATCTTAAATCCACTTGGTAATTTATCCTTAATAGATTTTTCAAAAATTTGTACTATAAATTCCTCATAATCAGAAATCATTTCTTCTTTATTTTCAGATATACCAATTTTATCATCGCTAGCGTTTAAATCATTTAGTTTATCTGAATCCATAATTTCTTCAATTTCTTCTTCAATACTATCTGGTATTTTCATTCCCTTATTACTAAAAAATTTTATTCCATTAAATTCAAAAGAGTTATGAGAAGCAGATATAACAACACCAGCATCTGCACCAAGTTTTTTTGTTAAATATGCTACTGCAGGTGTAGGAATTACTCCTAATACTTTTACATTTGCTCCATAACTTAAAAATCCTGCAATCATAGCACTCTCTATTAAATTTCCTGATAATCTTGTATCTCTACCAATTAAAATAGTTGGCGTATTAGAAGCATGTTTTGCTAAAACATATGCACCAGCTTTTGCCACTTTATATGCAAGTTCAGGTGTAAGGCCTATATTTGCTACTCTTCTTATTCCATCTGTTCCAAAATATTTTTTCAAAATTAACACCTTCCTTAATATAACCTAATATAGTGGCTATGTAGCCACTATATTTGATTATTATTTTTCGTTTGAAGTATCCTCTTCTTCACTTTGTTTTTCTTGTGGGTCTATTGTAAATTTATCATTAATTTTTACAAAAACCTTTTCCTCTGCTATTTCTTTTCCAGCTATATCAACAGCATCTGTAATATCTGGATCATTTTCGATTACTCTTCTTTTTTCAATATCCCTTGCTCTTTTTGCAATTGCAAGTGCAGCTTGATATCTATTTCCTACTTTAGGTACTATTTTTTTTACATTTGGATCTGATAACATAATATTCCTCCTTAAACTACAATATATTTTACCACAATTTACTTTTATTTACAATACAAAATTTATTAACCTCGTTAATTTTTTAAACAACCTATATTGGGAACAACAAAAACTCCATTTAAAGTGGTATATGCCATGTCAGTACCTTATCTAACATTAATACTTTAGGAGAAACTCCTAAAGCAGCTACAGCAAGAGATGGATCTATCATCGATAATATAGTAAACTAAATATTGTATACAATAAGAAATCATATATTTCAATATATTGAGATATTTCATTTCCATATTTTGCAGTATTTCATTTCTGTATTTTGTGATTATATTAAAATTCACAAATAGTTGTTATTCCACATGGAAGAACAAATTCTGAATTTTTTTGCCTTAAACCAATTTCATTGTGAAATATTTTCTTAGGGTTATTTTCACTAAAAGCAAGTTTTGCGACATTTTCAATAATTGTACCTGACAATCCTCCAGTATATGTGTTTATAATAACAGAAATAGGATTGTCTGATAAAATTTTTGAACACAAACAAAGCAAATTGTTTATATCCTTTTCTATGCTCCATACTTCACCATTTTTTCCTCTACCATATGATGGTGGATCCATAATTATCATGTCATATTTGTTATTTCTTCTTATCTCTCTATTTACAAATTTTACAACATCATCTACTAAAAATCGTACAGGTCTTTCTCTAAGTCCACTTGAAGATACATTTTCCTTTGCCCAGTTTACCATTCCTTGTGATGAATCAACATGACATACAGATGCTCCTGCACTAAGAGCAGCAACTGTAGCACCACCAGTATATGCAAAAAGATTTAAAACTTTTACTTCTTGATTTTTCTTAGTTCTTTGTGATATTTTAGATATTATATAATCCCAATTTACTGCCTGCTCTGGGAATAAACCTGTATGTTTAAATCCCATTGGCTTTAGATTAAAGACTAAATTCTTGTATTTTATACTCCAATTTTCATCAATTTTACTATATTTTTCCCAATGTCCTCCACCTGTATTACTCCTTATGTATTTTGCATCAGCCTTTTCCCATAACTTTGGATTAGTTTTTTTATCCCATACAATTTGTGGATCTGGTCTTATTAATATATATTTACCCCATTTTTCAAGTTTTTGTCCTTTTGCCATGTCAAGTAATTCATAATCTTTCCATTCATTTGAAACTAGCATAATACTATCTCCTTTATCATATTATTTTTTAGGTGTTACTATGAAAATATATAAAAGTTATAAACTAAAAAATATATTAAATATTGTTATTTTTTGTATATTACTTTCAGTATTACTAATATTTTCAAAAGATAACTTTGAAAACGTAAAAAAGAGTGTTTCTATATTTATTTCAAGTATAATACCATCTCTTTTTCCATTTATATTTTTTACAGAATTTATACTAAATACAGATATTTTAGGAACCATTCAAAAAACATGTGGCAAATTTTTATCAAAGTTTTTCAACATTTCACAAAAGTCATCTCCAGCTGTTATAACAGGTTTTTTATGTGGATTTCCAATGGGTGCTAAAACTGTATCTAAACTTTACGAAGATAGTGAGATTTCAAAATATGAAGCTGATAAACTTCTTTTATTTATAAATAACTGTAATCCTGCTTTTTTACTATCTACCATAGGAATTGGAATTTTTCATAATATTTATATAGGAATACTTCTTGCGACCTCACATTATATCTCATCTATATTAATTGGTATTCTTATCCGTAAAAAACAACCTTCTACTATTATACACAAAAAAGTTCAAAATTTAAATAGTTTTAACCAAAATAATAAAAGTAGAAATGAAAATTTATTTGAAATTATAAAAAAATGTATTAAAAGTACTTTTGTAACACTATCTATGATTTTAGGATTTATGATTATTTTTAATCTACTGTTTTGCATTTTAAATAATATTCTAAAATTTATGAATATTTCAAATAGTACTTCATCAATAATATCTGGATTATTTGAAGTAACTGGTGGTGCAAATAACGTTGTAAACAGTACGCTTGATATAAAGGCAAAAATAATTGTTACATCTTTTCTACTTGGATTTAGTGGTATGTGCATTATATCACAAATATATTCTTGCATATCTAAATATAATTTTTCATTTAACAAGCTTGTTATTTCAAAATTTATACATGGTATATTATCTATGATTATTACATATATTGTATTAACATATACAAATATAATTGATTACGAAACTATATGTGTATATAGTGATATTGATAATTATGAAAGAGTAAACTACATTTCCAATATAAAAATCTCATATTTGATATCTACATTTTTAATAATCATTTTTGTGTTTATATATTATGTTATACGAAAAAAAGTAGCCTATAAAAATATAGGCCACAAAAAAGAAGGGGGGTAAACTTTTTGAATGTGTTTACATTATTATTATGTATAAAATAATTTAATTTATACATTTTTTATATATTTTTTGGAGGTATGAATAAAATGGATAAAACTCAAGGATTTTTTGATCCATATAATTTTAATTTACAAAATTCAAACATGCAAAATTCTCAAGCACAAAATATTCCACAAACTCAAGCAATGCCTGGTATGGAAGTACAACAAATGATAAGTCCAAACATGTATTATGAACAACAGTATATGTATTATAAATATCTAACTCAAATGATTGAATATAAAATAAAATTAAAAGAGTGGGAAAATATGAACAGAGAAAAAAAATAAAATTATTGAATATAATTTATTAAGCTTATGATATTTTCAATAAAAATAAAAAAATTCGATCCATGTAAAACATAAGATCGAATTTTTTATTATATAACCATGCCTCCATTTGGACTTATAACTTGACCTGTAATGTAACTTGATTTATCTGATGCTAGAAACATTACAGCATTTGAGACATCTTCTACATTTCCAAGTCTATTAAGCGGTATTTCACTTTTTAATTCTTCTAATTGATCATTTGTTAAGTTAGAAATCATTTCTGTTTTTATAGCTCCTGGAGCAACTGCATTAACTCTAATTCCTGACATACTTACTTCTTTTGCTAAGGCTTTTGTAAACCCTATTATTCCAGCTTTTGTCATAGAGTATATTACTTCGCATGAGCCACCTGTTATTCCCCAAATAGATGAAATATTTATAATGTTACCTTCGTGATTTTTTATCATTGACTGTTTTAAAACCTCTTTTGTAACATTTATAGTGCCATAAATATTTACATCGATTAATTCTTTTATCTTTTCATTACTAATATCTGTAAATAGGTTATAATCACAAACACCTGAATTATTTACTAGCACATCAATTTTTCCAAAAGTATTAATAACATCATTTACCATTTTGTGTACTTCTTCATTTTTGGTTATGTCTGCTTTATATATGACTACACTACAACCATCTTTTGCTAGCTCATCTTTTAAAAGTATGGCTTCACTTTCAGATTTGTTGTAATTTATACAAACATTATATCCTGCTTTTGCAAAATCAAATGAAATTCTCTTTCCAATCCCTTTTGCACCACCTGTAATAAGTATTGTCTTTTTCATTTATCTTGATTTATATGGAGTACTTTGAGTTTGTGCTATAGTAGGTTGGTTATTTACAGGTACTCCTTCAGTTACCTCATCCTGTAATCTAGATGTAAATGAATTAGAACTTTCTTTAACACCTGAATTTAATCCATGTTTAGCTGAATATGATTTAATTTCATCTGATATATAGTTAATACGTTGGTTTTTTCCTGTCATTTCATATTTTGAGTTAAATCTTCCAAGAATTTTTCTATTTGCAAGGTCATTTAATACTCCACTTTTTATATATGGCATTATATCAGAATTAATTTTTTTTGCAAGTTCGGGATTATTGCTAAAGTCTTTAGAGTTAAGTTTATTTACAATGTTGTATAAATTTTCCATATCTTTATCTGTATATTTTGAAAAACCATTTAAAATATTATTAGGTGAATCTTTATCAAATAAATTTTCAAAAATTTTCTTTTCATCAGTGCTTAGATCAGAGCCTAAAGCATTATCTAATAAAGTTGAATATTCAGATGAGTCCTTCATATTTTTTAAAAGTTCTTTATTATTATCAGCTAAAGCTCTCTTTACCCTATGATTTTTCCAAAAATTTAACATACTTCTATTCTTTAGTGAATCACATAATGCTGCATATCCTGCTGGGTTATCTATAAATTTCGCCTTTCTATCAGAAGAATTCGAACATTTAGCAAAATCGTTCATTGCATCTGGAGAATATTTTGATGGTAAATTAGCATTATTCTGTTCATCTTGATTTATAGCTGAACCAGCTGGCACCTCTTTTGCATCATTAGAACCTTTCTCATTTTTATCTTTCTTTTCTCCTTTAGTTCCATCTTCTAGATCAATTTTTTTATTAAGAATATCATTGACATCTATACCATTTTCTTTTGCGACCCTTAAAATTTCTTCTCCATTTTTTACATATGCTTCCTTTGCTTTTTCAAGTGATTCCTTTGCATCATTATATATTTTCTGTGATTCTGTATGTTTTGTCTGTAAATCAGATTTTTCTTTTTCTAAATTTTTAATTTCAGTATTTTTATCGTTTATTTTGATTTCTTTATCTTTCAATTCGTCTCTCTTGTTTTTACTTTCATCTAATTTAGAATCAATTTGATTTTTTATACTTTCAAGTTCTTTTTCTTCTTCTTTAGTTAGTTTATCTTTTCCTTCAAGTTCATCCTTTCTTTTTGATAAATCATTTATTTCATTTTGGATTTCTTCTAAATCTTTTTTTATTTGATCAAGTTCAGTCTCTAATTTAATTCTTTCGACTTTTGTGTCCCTAATTTTATCTTCTTTTTCTTTAATCTCTTTTTCTTGCTCTAATAATTCATTATTTGCTTCTTTAAGTTTTTCCTCAGTTTCTTTGATTTTTTCTGCAAACTCATCTTGCGTATGAATCAAAATATGAATAATCTTCTCTTTATTTTTAGCAAATTTATTCAAATATTCTTCATATTCTTTGTTAAAATCTTCTTCATAATTTGTTCCATTCTCTAAATCATATTTTGCAAATTCCTTAAGTGCCATTGCCTTTTTACGTTCATAAGGCACTCCAGATAAATCAATATTTGAATCTTTAATCCTTGAGGAAAAATAATCATCTATAAAAGTGTCATTCTCTTTTATATACTCATCTTTAAGTCTTGGAATATAATTATTAATCTCTTGGTTATATCCTTCAATATCTTTTTCTACACCATTTTTTAATTCATCAGAAAACGCCATAATTAATCCTCCTTATTATTTGAAGTTACATTTAATATATTTAAATCTTCTTTTAATCTTTCTATTGTATTTTTCATTTTATCTAATTCTTTTGTGTCTTCTTTTAGACTTTCAAAAATATTTTGCTTTTCAGACATAACAAACACCTCTTATTTATAAATTATATTATATATTTGATACAATGTCAAACAATTTATAAAAATTATTTAAAATTGGTTACATAAAAGTGGAGGTAAACTCACCCCCACTTTACTACTATGTATTATTTATTTTCAAAATTCCATGCATCTTTACACATATCCTCAAGCGTTTTGCTTGCAATAAATCCAAGCTCTTCTCTTGCTTTTTTAGGATCTGCAAAACATTTTGCTATATCGCCTGCTCTTCTTGGTGCTATACTATATGGAACTTTTATATTGTTTGCTTTTTCAAAAGCATTTACAATATCAAGTACGCTATATCCTGTACCAGTACCAAGATTATATATGTACAGACCTTTTCCTTCTTTATCTAATTTTTCTAGAGCTTTAACATGTCCACGTGCTAAATCCACAACATGAATATAATCTCTTACACCAGTTCCGTCATGTGTATCATAGTCATTTCCAAACACAGATAATTTTTCTAATTTACCACTTGCAACTTTTGCAATATATGGCATTAAATTTGCTGGTATTCCGTTAGGCTCTTCTCCTATTAAACCACTTTCATGTGCTCCGATTGGATTAAAATATCTAAGTATTGCAATATCCCATTCATTATCTGATTTATATAAATCTTTTAATATTCTCTCTACCATAAGTTTTGATGTTCCATATGGATTTGTTGTTCCTCCAGTTTTGCAATCTTCTGTTATAGGAACAATTTCTGGATCACCATAAACTGTTGCTGAAGATGAAAATACTAATTTTTTTACATTATGTGCTTTCATTCTATCAAGTAAAGATAAAACTGTTGCTACATTATTTGTATAATATTCAACTGGCTTTTGTACTGACTCTCCAACAGCTTTATATGCTGCAAAATCAATTACTGCGCCTATTTCATTTTCTGTAAAGATCTTATCTAGAAAATCTTTATCAATCATATCTCCTTTATAAAATTTAAAATCTTTTCCAGTTATTTTTTTTACATTTTCTAAAGCCTCTGGTTTACTATTTGAAAAGTTATCTAATATAACTAATTCATATCCTGCGTTTAAAAGCTCAACACTTGTATGTGTACCTATGTATCCTGCTCCACCTGTTACTAATATTTTTTTCATAAAACTACCTCATTTCTTATATAATCAAAATGGCAAGAAGTAATAATACTCTTGCCAGTATTTTATTATATGCATTATTATTTTAACATTCAAAGAATTAAATGTCAATTATTTCATGTACTAATTTTTTTAATGGTATTTCAAAA
>FR891273.1:0-17140 GCA_000433755.1 Clostridium sp. CAG:465
TTAATATTTAATATTTAATATTTAATATTTAATATTTAATATTTTTGCCTTTAATTTATAAATTTTTATCTAGGTATTTTTTTCTGAGTATATTTTAATCGTACTTTTTTATTCTTTTCTTGTATATTTTTGTTAAAAAGTATACACTAAGTATTTATTTTTTAAAAATAAAGGCGTATAATAGGTGGTGAAAAATAAATTATACCATTAAAAATGATGTAATTTTTAGTTATCTGTTTTCGTGGGAAGATATAGTAAAAGATTTTCTAGGTATGTTTAAATAAGAAAATAGAAAAATAAGTCAGTTTTCTTTAGAAAAATTTGATATACGAGGATGATTCCTATGTAAAAAGAGTATTGCTATATACAGGAGGTTCGTTAAGAGGATCACTAAATAGAGGGGAATCATATGAATATATGAAAAATGTAATAATGATAAATATACTTGATTATACATTATTTAAAGATATAAAAGAGTATCATACTATTTGGAAATTAAGAGAAAACAATAATTTAAGGCATGAACCATTAGAAGATCTAGAGATATACTTTTTAGAATTGGAAAAATTTAGGAAAAATAATCCAAATATACATGAGAAATTAAATCAATGGCTTGCGAAAATAGATACAGAAAAAGAAAAATGGTTGGAGGTAGTTATGAAAGAAAATCAGAAGTTAAAAGAAGTAGTAGAAAAAAAGATAACTTTGAAAAAGAGGATAACTTAGTAAGAGAAATAATAGAAGCTCAAGACAAATGGGAGTTAGATTATAGAGTTGGAGTGAGTTGCGCTAAAAAAGAAGGTAGTGCTGAAGGGAAGTTAGAAGCAAAAAAGAATTTATTAAAAAATTTACTTAAAATGAACATGAATATAGAAACAATTTCAAAGGCTACAGGACTTACAAAAGATGAATTAGAAAAATTAAAAAAAGAAATCTAACAAAAATCAATTATGATTTTCAGATACTATAATCAAATTTATAGTATCTGTTTTTATATATAAATTTGATAATTAAAATTTAATATTTTTTATCAAATTTGAACTAGTTTTGTCGGATGAGTTGAAATTTAAAAATATGCATTTACAAAATTAAAAATGTATGTTTTAATGTTTTTACCTTTAATTTATAAATTTTTATCTGGGTATTTTTTTCTGAGTATATTTTAATCGTACATTTTTTATTCTTTTTTTGTGTATTTTCACCAAAAACTATACATTAGATATTGATTTTTTAAAATTAAAGATGTATAATAGGAGGTGAAAAATGAATTATACTATTAAAAATGATGTAATTTTTAGTTATCTGTTTTCGCAAGAAGATATAGTAAAAGATTTTCTAGAGGTTTGTTTAAATAAGAAAATAGAAAAAGTAGAAGTATCAAATCAGTTTTCTTTAGAAAAATTTGATATACGAAATAAAGGAGCTATACTTGATATAAAAGCAATAATAAATGATGAAGCACATGTAGATTTAGAAATGCAAAGAAAAAAGGATGATTCCTATGTAAAAAGAGTATTGCTATATACAGGAGGTCTCCTTAGAGGACAACTAGATAGAGGGGAATCATATGAATATATGAAAAATGTAATAATGATAAATATAATTGATTATACATTATTTAAAGATATAAAAGATTTTCATACTATTTGGAAATTAAGAGAAAACAAAAATTTAGAACATGAGCCATTAAAAGGTCTAGAGATACACTTTTTAGAACTGGAAAAATTTAGAAAAAGTAATCCAAATATACATGAAAAATTAAATCAATGGCTTGCGACAATAGATACAGAAAACGAAAAATGGTTGGAGGTAGCTATGAAAGAAAATCCAAAGTTAAAAGAAGTAATAATAAAAAAAGACAATTTTGTAAACGATGATAAATTAGCAAGGGAATTAATAGAAGCACAAGAAAAATGGGAGTTAGATTATAAAGCAGGAATAAGTTGCGCTAAAAAAGAAGGTATTGCTGAAGGTCATGCTACCGGACTTGCTGAAGGTATTGCTAAAGGTCATGCTACCGGACTTGCTGAAGGGAAGTTAGAAGAAAAAAAGAATTTATTAAAGAATTTACTTAAAATGAACATGGATATAGAAACAATTTCAAAAGCTACAGGCCTTACAAAAGATGAATTAGAAAAATTAAAAAAATAAATCTAACAAAAATCAATTATGATTTCCAGATACTATAATCAAATTCATAGTGTATGTTTTTTGTATATAAATTTAATATTTTTACGAATCAACACTTTAAATACTAATTTTACAGCAAAAGGAAATACAATAGAAGGTGGATAAATGAATTGTACTATTAAAAATGATGTGACTTTTAGTTATTTGTTTTCCCATAAGAAAAAGTACATTTATTAATATGGAAAAAGCTAATTTGAATATACATAAGAAATTAAATCAATTGCTTGTGATAATAGTTGGAAAAAATAGTAAAAGTTGGAGGTAGTTATGAAAGAAAATCAAGAATTAAAAGGAGATAATATAGTAAATGATGATAAGTTAGAAAAAGAGGTGACAGAAGGACAAGAAAAATGGTGTTTATATCGTAGAGTTGAAGTAATTAGTGCTGATGATGAAGTTAATACTAGAATAAATCCATATGATAAAGCAAAATTAATAAAAAATTTATTTAAGATTAACATGGATATAGACACAATATCAGAAGTTACTGGACTGTCTAAAAATAGGATATTAGATATAAAACACGTATTAAATGTGGTAAGTAAGGGTAGGTTTGAAAGAGATGTAATGGAAATAAAAGAAGAATGTGATTTAGATTATAAGAAAAGAATAAGTGATATTAAAAAGAAAGGTTATGATGAGGGTTATGCAGTCGGCCTTGCTAAAGGAAAGTTGGAAAAAGAAAAGCTAATAAAAAAATTGCTTAAAATGGACATGGATATAGAAACTATTTCAAAAGTAACAGACCTTCCAAAGGATAAATTAAAAAAAGATGTTTAAAATAGAATTTAAGCTATATTAAATACCATATTATTTTGTTGAAAATCAATTTATAAATTAAAATCTCTAAAGTATTAAAATAAGTACTTTAGAGATTTTTGTTATATCTTTTAGGACAAACAGTAATATTTTGGACATGTTATGAATATATATATAATATAATCTGTAATTCTGGAGGTGACAACATTTTATATATTACAGATGTATTAATAATGTACAAAGGAGATATTTAGGTATGAAAATAAAAATTAATAAAGTATTTAATAAGGAAGGCACAATTAAACTTAAAAATAATAAAAATGAGGAAAAAACAGATACTAATGAAGAAAATATAAAAAGAAGAAGAAAAGGTGCCTGCGTGAAAGATAATAAAAAAATAAATTTAAAAGAATGTTTTCAAAATCTTTTTAGAAATAAAGGTAATTTATCTAAGGGGTATTATGTCTTGCTTTTTGGAATGCTTGTACTTGGAACTGCAAGTGTTGCCATAACATTTAAGGCATATAATTTATTTGCAAAGGAAGACTATGATTTTTACGAACAAAGTAGTGATAACGAGGAAAATAACGTGGTATCTACAATAAGCAGTATTGATGAAAATGCAAATGAAGGCAGAAATTTAGTAAATTCAAATGCAGCTGAAGCCAAAAAAAGTGAAACTAAAAGTCCTTCTAATACCAATATAACAAAGACACAGAATAAAGTAACTGTAAAGCCATTGACTTTTTCTAAGCCATTGAATGGTCAGATACAAAAGCCATATTCTATTGATAAAGTTATTTATTCTAAAACTTTAGAATTATGGAAAACACATGATGGAATTGATATCTCTTCTCAAATAGGTGAAAATGTTAAATCAATTGAAAAAGGAACAGTTGAAAAGGTATATGATGACTCATTCTATGGAACAACTGTAGTGATTGATCATGGACAGGGGTATAAAAGTAGTTACTCTAATTTAAATTCTAAAGTTAGTGTAAAGGAAAAACAGACAGTTACTAAAGGTCAGGTAATAGGTAAAGTTTCAAATACATCTATAGGGGAAATAAAGGATGAAGCACATTTACATTTTACACTTTTTAAGGATAATAATAATGTAGATCCTACATATATATTTAAATAATATTGTTGTAAGTTTATGAATAAATTTAAATTGCTTAGAATAGAATACTAGTATAAATAAATTGTAGAAAAGGAGAGATTTTGAAATGTCAGATATTGATGAAAGAGCAAAGTTGCTTGCAACGTATATTATTGAAACAAAAAGCACAGTAAGACAAACAGCAAAAAAATTTAATATTAGTAAGTCAACTGTACATAAGGATATTTCAGAAAGACTAGAGAAAGTAAATCCTTCACTTGCAAGAGATGCAAAGAAGGTATTAGAAATAAACAAAGCGGAAAGACATATAAGAGGAGGTATGGCAACAAAGCGTAAGTATAGTCATGAAAATCCTAAAGCCAGTTAAAAATAATAAATAAATTTAAAAACTATTTCTCAATACATATGAAATAGTTTTTATTTTTTTTATCATATAAATTTATTTAAAATCGTATAGATTTAAAGTATTAAATATATTATTTTTTTTATAATTATTACATGTTTTTACAAATAAATTTAAATTTAAAAATATATTATATAAATTATATTTTTTTGAATATTTAAAAAAAAATTACAGATATTATATATTGTAAAAAGTTTACTAACTTTTATTAAATATATTGCAATTGAAACCAAAATGTAATATAATTGTAACAGAAAATAGGAGGAGAAAATAGTGATTTTTGGACAAGATATTGGAATTGATTTGGGTACAGCTACAATACTTGTATATGTAAAAGGAAAAGGAATTGTGCTAAGAGAACCATCTGTAGTTGCCATAGATAAAACGACAGGAGAAGTTTTGGCTGTTGGTCAAGAAGCTAGAAAAATGCTTGGAAGAACTCCTGGTAACATTATAGCAATAAGGCCATTAAAAGATGGAGTAATTTCAGATTATACTGTAACTGAAAAAATGTTAAAATATTTTATCAATAAAGTTTGTGGAAAATTTGTATTTTCTCCAAGAATAATGGTATGTGTTCCATCTCGTGTAACTGAGGTAGAAAGAAAAGCTGTAATTGATGCTGCAACCCATGCTGGAGCAAGAAAAGTTTATCTTATAGAAGAACCAATTGCAGCTGCGATAGGTGCTGGACTTGATATAACTAAACCATATGGAAGTATGATTTTAGATGTTGGTGGAGGTACTGCAGATATTGCTGTAATATCTTTAGGAGGTTCAGTAAAGAGCCGTTCATTGAAGATTGCTGGTGATAAATTTGATGAAGCAATAATGAAATATATAAAGAAAAATAGAAATATTGTAATTGGAGAAAGAACTGCTGAGGATATAAAAATCAATATTGGTTGTATGTATCCTAAAACTGTTACTGAAAGAATGAGTGTAAAGGGAAGAGATCTTGCATCTGGACTTCCTGTTGAGTTTGAGTTCACATCTGATGAAGCATTAGAAGCACTTAATGGATGTGCTGAGCAACTAGTTGATGGCATACATTCAGTTTTAGAAGAAACACCTCCTGAACTTGCTGCAGATGTATCAGAAAGAGGTATATATATAACTGGTGGAGGTGGACTTGTCTATGGATTAGATAAGTTAATTGAGGAAAGAACTAGGATTCCAGTTATGATAGCTCAAGATGCAGTATCGTGTGTAGCTATAGGAACGGGAAAATCTCTTGAACATATTGAAATGTTAAACTCTGGTAATGCAACAAAAATTAGAAATTTTTAAAAAACGTACTTAGGTACGTTTTTTCTGTATTATATGTTATTTTTTTAAAAAAATATTGTATATTTTTGAAGAAAGTTGTAAAATATATATAGTATGAATAAATACGCTTATTTTGATATGTTTTAAATTAAAGAGGAGGATCATATGAAAGGAAAGGAAAAGAAATTTATGCCACGTGAGAAGACTAAAAAAATATTTAAAAGTAAGATAACGTGGTGCCTAGTTGCGGTACTAGTTGTTGTTTGCGGCTTAACAGGTGTTAAGTTAAGCTACAATTATAGTTCTGGAAAAATAGGAGAAAAGTTTGGCGACGTTGAAAGAGTTGGAAGACAAGGTATTGTTAAATCAGCTGTTATAACTAATAGAAAAACAGGAACAGCACCTTTTGATACAACTGAAGGAAGAGGAAATGATGTAAGTCAAACAGATAATATTGTAAGAAGCTTTGATAAGGTAAGCTGGACAATAGAAAATACAATGAAGATAAAAGACGGACAAACTGCTACAAGTATAACAGGTGGAGATATAAATGTAGAAGTTACCTTGCCTGAGTCTTGTGTAGGTGTAGTTTCATGGGATATAGATTCAATGCCATGGACTGAAGGAACGTCTAGTGTAAGTGAAAATGGAAGGGTATTTTCTGCAAAATACCATATGAGTGATCAAGAAGTAACTGTACCAGGAAAACAAAATATAGAAATTGTATTAGATGTTTTAGGTGCACCAAATGATTTAGAGATTACTCCACAATTTAAGTTATGGATTGAGGGAAATGATGACTCAGAAAAAGTCGTTATTAATGATATAGATACTATAAAAGCAAGTGCAGCTCCAAATTATAACATTCAATTAAAAAGAAATACATTTACTTCAAATAAAGTAACAGTAAACTACGATGGTGAAGATAAAGTTGGAAGAATATATGGATATGGAATAGTATTGCAGTTATATAATCAAGATGAAGCAAAAGGAATAAAGGGACTAGAAGTACCTAAGAGTGATATAAATTTCGATATTGATTTGAAATTAGAAAGACCAAATGAAAGTGGTATTTTAGAGGATATAACATCAACAGTTACACCTGTTCTTTGGAATTATAAAATTAATAAAGCAAATTCATATGGAAATATAGAAAATAGAGATATGAACTTTAATATTGCTTCAGTAAAATATGCAAGAGGAGTGGCTCCACTTGGTATTATCACATCAAATAGAGATGAATCAATATATAACTCTGGAGAAATTAGCATGACTCAAAATGGTGGAAAAATTAGTACTACTATTAATGGTTATGCATTTGATGGCATATTTCCAAAATATAATTATGATTATTCAGGAAGCTTACATAGTAAAATAGATTATACAGATAACATTGGTTGTTTTTCAGCAGGATATTTTCAAGTATTTGTTCCTTTAAATGATGAGACAACTATTGAAAATAGAAAGTGTAAACTAACAGTATCTGATTCAAACATGAATATAAATTCACTTTCTAATGAGGTTATAACAAATCAAATGAAAAATGATGATGACCAGTCTGTAGTAAAACATGATATAACAAAAGCAGGAACTTATTCACAATTATTATACTTATCAGCAGATAATTTTGCATTATTACCAACACAACAACCCATAGGTGATGCTTATGGATATGTTGGTCAAGATATTTATGCAACTTCAAAACTTATATTAGGTCAAATAAATGAGTCAGATGTAAATGCAGTAAATAACCTAGTAAAATTTGATGGAAATTGTGTTGAACCGAGACTTGATCCAAATGGAAAAAAATATATTAAAAGAAATTTTGATGGAAGTATGGAATTTAATGTTGTGTATTTAACGAAAAAAGATGGAACAAATTGGTTTTCACAAGAGGAAATGAATAATGCTAATGTTGAAGATTTAGACTGGTATGAAAATATCTCAGATATACCTTCTGATAAGATTTGTATAGGAGTATATTTAGAATCTACTAGTGGAAATCTTGCTGTTTCTTCAGGTGGGAATAATATGGTTAATATTCCTTTAAGAATAAAGAATGATACTAAGGCAGGAATTGTATACGGATTTTCTGAAAAAACACAAATGTGGATTGATTCCTTAGATAGAAGTGTTTATACAATTAAAAATAATCAACCGTTTACATATCCAACACCTATATACGATTCTGGTAATATTAACTACGTAAAATCAGAATATGATGATGAAGGAAATTATTTAAATAATAACGATTACAGAGGAGGAACATCATTATTAGTATTGGGAGCTAAGCAAAATATTTCTATAGATTCATTAGATAATTCAGGAAACTCTAAAAATATATTTGATTTGGGTAGAAATGAAAGTGAAGTTACATATAAAATTACACCATCTCTATCAAAATATAGTGAAGCAAATAATGATATTTCTGGAGTTACTGTAAAAATAACAGATAAGCTTGATAAAGGACTTACATATGTACAGGGAAGTACAGAGAATTATTCTGATCCAGAGGTTACATTGAATTCAGATGGAACGACAACTCTAGTGTGGGAAATATATGGCTGTAACGTTGGAAGTGAAATTTCTCCTATAAAATTTAAGGCAAAAATCAATGAAGAAACAGAGAATTCAACTAAACTTACAAATACAGCTGTAATATATGCAGATAGGGATAAGGTAGGAAATCCTAAAGTTTCTAAAAGAACGACATCCTCTACAATCCAAGTTACAAATTTAGCTTCACATAGATTGTATAAAGAAGTAGATACTCCTGTAATAGAAAAAAATGGAATGATAAAATATACACTTACATATTTAAACAAAACAGATTCTACAGTCCCTGATTTTCAACTTATAGATATCTTACCATATAATGGTGATACTAGGGGAAGTTCATTTAATGGCTCATATAAACTTGATCATATTGATATACATCAAACATCAAATGATGCAAGTATTTCAAATGATAATTTGCAACTATATATAACAAATAATCCTGATGCACGAAATTTAAATGCAAAAGATAGTAATATAGGCGTTTCAGATATTTGGACAGAAAAAGTTATTGGAAATACTTTAAATGAAGAGGCAACAAGTTTTGCTATAAAAGGTGAAGTAAGAGAAAAAGCATCTGTGAAAATTGATGTATATTTAAAAACAGCAGATAATAATGATGGAGATTCATATGTAAATATAGCATCTGCTCAGACAAGTAAAAATACAGATCCAATACAAACTACTGCAGTTGGAGCAAATGTCGTAACAAGAAAGATTTCTGGTATGATTTGGTATGATACAAATGAAAACGGAATAAAAGATGCTAGCGAATCATATGCAAAAGATGTAGCAGTGACATTAAAGAAATCAGACTCAACTACTGTAGTTCTTGAAACTACAACAGATGAAAATGGAAAATATGAATTTTTATCTATTCCAAAAGATGATTTCATAGTTGAAATTACAACTGATAGCAAATATAAACTTACAACATCAAATGTTGGTAGTGATTTAAGTATAAATAGTAAATTTAATAATGTAAATAACAAAATGCAGAGTTCAGTTATAACAAAATTAAACTCAATTGCTAGTCCAGTACTTAAACAAGAATATGAAAATGCAGGTTTAGTTGTAAAAGACTCAAAAATAATAGTAAAATATTTAGATTTAAATAATAACGAAATTATATATAAAGATTATGATACTAGTGGTAATGAGATACAAAAGAGTTATGGATATGAATTAACAGGTAAAATAGGAGAAAATTATACAACACAAAAGAAAGATATACCAGGATACATATATAGAAATAGTAGTAATAATACTCAAGGAGTATATACGGAAGAAAATACAACTGTTATTTACTATTATGAATATAATAAAAAAGATGTGACAGTTACAAATGTTTGGGATGATAACAATAATATAGCCGCTAAAAGACCTGGTAGTATAATTGTTGAGTTATATCAAAATGGAAACTTAAAAGAAAAATATAATGTAACTAATACAAGTACAAATACGCAAAGTTATACTTTTAAAGACTTAGATAAATATGATGTAAATGGGAATGAATACAATTATACTGTAAATGTTAAAGAGGCAAATGAAGGTGATCTTAAGTTTTATACAAAAACAGTTGATGATACTACAAACACAGTGACAAATAAATTTACTGTGCCTGATGAAAAAATAAATATAACTGCTACTAATAAATGGGATGATAATAATAATAGTGCCTTAAAAAGACCAAGTAGTGTTATAATTGAGTTGTATGCAAATGGGGTATTAAAAAATAGTCATACTCTAACAGATACAACTTCTGATACACAAAGTTATACTTTTGAAAATCTATTAAAATATGATAATTTAGGAAATGAAATCGTATATACAATAAATTTAAAAGAAGTAAATGAAGGAGATTTTGAATTTTATTCAAAAACAATTGATTCTACGACAAATACAATAACTAATAAATTTACCGTACCTGATGATAAAGTAAGTGTGACAGTTACAAATACTTGGAATGATAATAATAACGAAAATAATGTAAGACCAAATAGTTTTACTTTTAAACTAAAAAATAATAATGACGTTGTAGGTACATATACTATTACAAACACAACAGCAAATAGTCAAACACATACTTTTGATAATTTACCAAAATATGATAACTCAGGTAATGTTATAACCTATACAGTTGATTGTGTAGATGTTACTGGTTATGATAAAAATATAAATGGATTAAATGTTGAAAATGTGATTAAAAAGTATAATATTTTAACAAAAGTTGATGGTAATGGTGGAAAAATATCAGGACAAAACGATGAAGTGTATGAAACAGTTACATATTACGGAAATTCTAAAAAAGATATTGTAATAACACCAGATTACGGTTATAAGATTTCTAGTATAAAAGTAAATGATATTGACATACAATTTACTACGAATGATGATGGTACATATACACTAGATAAATTTACAAATGTAGAAGATAATAAATCAATTGTAGTTAAATTTGAAAGAAAAGATGCCGTTGTTATTGTAAATTACATTTTAGAGGATGGAAGTAAATTAGAAGAATCAACTATAATTAATGGAAAAGTTGGAGATAACTATGAAGCACAAAATAAAGAATTTTATGGATATGAATTAAAACAAAATTCAGATAATGTTTCTGGTACTATGAAAGAAGAGCCTACAGTTGTTACATATACTTATTCATTAATTAAAGGAAATTTATCATTGAAAAATATTGATAACTCAGATGGTAGTAAAATATTATCAGGAGCTAAATTTAAACTAGAAAAATTAAAAGAAGATGGAAGTATTGATGAAACATTTGTAACTATTGAAAAAATAGTTGGTGAAAGTGGAATTTTAAACTTCAATGAACTTTTAGCTGGAAAATATAGAATAACTCAAATTGAAGCACCTGAAGGATATAAACTAAATGAAAAACCATATGAATTTGAGATAACAAAAGATAATAGAAATATTAACATTGATATATCTAATGAACTTCAAAAAGAAATATTTACAAATGTTGATACAGGAGATATAATTCTTGTAGTTGCAATTTCTATGATTGTAATTTCAATAGTTACACTTGTTATTTTAAATAAAAATAAAGGTAAAAATAAAGGTAAAAAAAGTTCTAATAAATAACTTAATATAAATGCTAGGATAACTAATTGGTTATTCTAGTATTTTTTGTACACAAAAATGAAAAAAGTATTGAACAATTTGATGTTTTTTAAAAATTTTGAAAAAATTGTCTATATTAGTTACATATTTTTTATATAAAAATTAATAATTTAAATTTATATTTACTTGATTTAAATATATGGACTTTTTTGTCAAAAAATAGTATAATATGAAAAGAAAAAAGGAAGTGAAAAAATTGCCAAAGAATGTAAAAGATGTTTTTTTTAACTGTGTATCAAATGTAGATAAATTCGCACTTGCAAACGTCGATGAAATAAAATTTTCAAAAAAACTTAATTCAGTAATTTTATATACTTCAAGTAATGATAATATTTCACTTCCAGAAATTGAGAGATTTGAACTAGAAGCCAAAAAAACTTATGAACTTAATTCATTTAAAATAGAATATAAATTTTTAGGAGAAAAAAAGGATATAACATTAGATGATGTTAATTCTGTTATTAATGATGTAAAAGAAAAATATGATTTTACTAAACATGTTTTTAATAATTCAGATATTAATATTTCAGATAATGTTGAAATTAATTTAAGTCTTCCTTATGCAAATTTTCTTAAATTAAAAAAGATTGATAAATATATGGCACTAGATTTTAAAACAAAATATGGTGTAGAAACAAACGTATTAATACAAGAAAAGCAAGGAGTTAAAAGTAATATATCGGATGAAATAAAATTCGTAAAGGTTGAAAGACCAATAGTAGATCCAAATGCTATACCTACTCCACCACCTCAAGAAAAGAAAGCATTTACACCTAGAAAACCACTTACTGAAGATGAGAAGTTAGATAGAAAACTTGCTAAAGAACCACAACCAGATAATGTAATATATGGCGTAGATATTAGAGATAAAAATATAAAAAAGATAGTAGATCTAGCACCTAGTGAACAAAGAGTGTGCATTGAGGGAGAAATATTTAGAAGAGAAGATAGAGAGCTAAAAAATGGTAAAACTTTAATTTCTATAGATGTTACAGATAAAACAAGTACAATTTGTTGCAAAATATTTGTAGATAAGAAAAAATTAGAAAATTTAACAGAGAAAAAAGCTTTAAAAAAAGGAGATTATATTTTACTTCAAGGAAAGGCTGGTATAGATACTTTTTCAAATGAATTAAGTATAATGACTCATAATATTGTAAAAGCAGATAGAAGTGATGAAGAAAAAAGAACAGATGATGCAGAGGAAAAAAGAGTAGAATTACATATGCATACTCAAATGAGTGCAATGGATGGAGTAAGTAGTGCTACTGATATAATAAAACAAGCAATAAGATGGGGACATAATGCAGTAGCTATAACTGACCATGGTGTTGCTCAATCTTTTCCAGAAGCAAATCATGTTATCTGTGATAATTACGAAAAACTAGCTAAAGAAAAAACTGGTAAAAGTAAAGTATCTACTCAAGATATTTTGGATAACGCACCAATAAAGGTAATATATGGAATAGAGGGATATTTGGTTGATGATGTTGAGGTAGATGCAAATATTCCAGATACTTATTGTGTATTTGACTTAGAAACTACAGGATTTAATCCAAATAAAATGGATAAAATAACTGAAATTGCAATTTGTAAAGTAAAGAACAGACAAATTATAGATGAATATACCACTTTTATCAATCCAGAAAGGCATATTCCAAAAGAGGTTCAAGAGCTTACTCATATAACTGATGAAATGATAAAAGATGCACCAACAATCGAAGAAGTATTACCAGAAATTTTGAATTTTATGGATGGATGTACACTTGTTGCACATAATTCAGATTTTGATATAGGATTTTTAAACTACTTTGTTGAAAAAGAAGGCCTTAAAGATAAATTTAAAAATCCAATAATAGATACTTTAATGATTGCAAAAGAGCTATATCCTGCTTTTCCAAACAAAAAACTAGGTACTATAGCAGAAGAACTTGGAATTTCACTAGAAGGAGCCCACAGAGCAATAAATGATACAAGAGCAACAGCTAAGGTATTTATTAGGATGGATGAAGATTTAGAGAAAAAAGGTATTAAAATAAATAGTTTTGCTCATACTGAAAAAATTATTGGTGATATATTAGGTGAAAAAGCTTATCATATAATTATCCTTGCCAAGAATTATGTTGGACTTAAAAATTTATATAAATTAATATCATATTCTCATTTACATTATTTTAAAAAGAAACCTAAGATTTTTAAATCTATGTTAAACAGGTATAGAGAGGGATTAATTTTAGGAAGTGCTTGTGAACAAGGAGAACTGTATCAAGCAATTATTAGAAATGAAAGTGAAGAAAAATTAGAAAAAGTTGCAAGTTATTATGATTACTTAGAAATACAACCACTTGGAAATAATGAATTTTATACAAGAGGTATAAAAAAGAAAAATAAAAATTATAATAAAGAAATGGATGATAAGGATAAAGAGTATACTATATTTAAGTTAACTCATGAAGACCTTATCAATATTAACAAAAAAATAATTGATATAGGAGATAAGCTTGGAAAACTTACAGTTGGTACATGTGATGTTCATTTCTTAAACAAAGAAGATGAAATATATAGAAGAATACTTCAAGCTGGTCAAGGTTTTGATGATGCGGACATGCAAGCCCCTTTATATTTTAGAACTACAAAAGAAATGTTAGAAGAATTTCCATATTTAACTCCTGAAAGGGCATATGAGATAGTTGTAACAAATACAAATAAAGTAGCAGATATGTGTGATAGAATAAGTCCAATTTCTGATGAAAAATGTCCACCACATATTGATGGTTGTGAGGAAGAAATAAGAAATATAGCATATGAAAAAGCACATAGCCTTTATGGTGATCCATTGCCACAAATTGTACAAGAAAGACTAGATAAAGAGTTAAACTCTATTATTTCAAATGGATATTCAGTTATGTACATTATTGCACAAAGGCTTGTTTGGGATTCTAATGATCATGGATATATTGTTGGTTCGCGTGGATCTGTTGGTTCATCACTTGCAGCATATATGACCGGTATAACTGAGGTTAATTCTTTAAAAGCTCATTATAGATGTCCTAATTGTAAATATTCAGACTTTTCAGATTATGGATGTCAAAATGGATTTGATCTTCCAGATAAAGATTGTCCAAAATGTGGACATAAATTAGATAAAGATGGAATGAATATACCATTTGAAACGTTCCTTGGATTTAATGGAGATAAAGAACCGGATATAGACTTAAACTTTTCAGGAGAATATCAAGCTGAGGCACATAAATATACAGAGGTTATATTTGGTAGAGGTACTACATATAAAGCTGGGACAATTGGAACAATTGCTGATAAAACAGCATATGGATTTGTTAAAAATTATTTTGCTGAAAGAAATATACAGCAAAGAGAAGCAGAGATTAACAGAATATCTGTAGGATGCACAGGAATAAAAAGAACAACAGGTCAGCATCCAGGAGGTATTGTAGTTGTGCCTAAAGGAAGAGAAATATTTGAATTTTGTCCAGTACAACATCCAGCCGATGATCCATATTCAACAATAAAAACAACACATTTTGATTATCACTCAATTGATAAAAACTTATTAAAACTAGATATACTTGGCCATGATGATCCTACAGTAATTAGGATGCTATATGATATAACAGGAAAAGATCCAACTAAGGTACCACTAGATGATCCCGAAACAATGTCAATATTTTCATCAACTAAAGCTCTAGGTGTAACTCCTGAACAAATAAATTCTGAAGTTGGTTCATATGGAATACCAGAATTTGGAACAAAATTTGTTAGAGGAATGTTAGTTGATACAAAACCTACAACTTTTGATGAACTTATTAGAATATCAGGACTTTCACATGGTACTGATGTGTGGCTTGGAAATGCTCAGTCACTTATAGAGGAGGGAACAGTCACACTTCAAGAGGCAATATGTTGTAGAGATGATATAATGGTTTATCTAATGGATAAAGGATTAGAGCCTGGACATGCATTTAAAATAATGGAGGTTGTACGTAAAGGTAAGGCATTAAAAGATCCTGTAAAATGGGCAGAATATGAAGAAGAAATGAGGGAACATGGTGTGCCAGAATGGTATATAGATTCATGTAAAAAGATAAAATATATGTTCCCAAAAGCTCATGCTGCAGCCTATGTTACAAATGCATTTAGAATTGCATGGTACAAAGTTCATATGCCAGAAGCATATTATGCAGCTTACATGTCTATAAGAGCAGATGAATTTGATAGTGACTCTATGCTATATGGAAAAGAAAAAGTAAGAGCTAAAATGAAAGAGATTGATTTACAAGGGAATAAAGCAGCACCTAAAGATAAAAATATGTATCCAATACTTGAATTAGTACTTGAAATGAATGAAAGAGGTATAGAGTTTTTACCTGCAGATATATACAAATCTGATGTTAAGAAGTTTAAAGTTGAGGGACACAAACTTAGACCTCCACTTTCAAAGCTTACAGGTTTTGGAGAGGTAGATGCAAATAAACTTGTTCAAGCAAGAGAAAAATATGGTAAGTTTACGTCAATAGAAGATATGGCTATGAAATCAAAAATAGGTAAAGTGGCAGTTGAAACACTTCAAAAAAATGGCTGCCTTGATGGAATGCCACGTTCTGAACAAATGGATATGTTTGATTTGTTAGGATAAATTATATATGGTAGGTGTTTATAAAATATTTACCATATAATATTATGTTGTTAAAGATTCAATGGGGGTTAGAACACATGGATATTTTTTTGATTAGGCATTCGGAACAATTAAAATTAAAGGGAATAAAAAATGTAGAAGAGAGTAGCCAAATAGAAAATGAGAAAATTATTTTGTCTATTGAGGGAGAAAAAAAGGCAAAAGAATTTGTAAATTAAAAGAATTAAATAATATTGATACTTTGTGGAGTAGTAATTACGTAAGAGCAATTGCTACTTCAAAATATATAGCTAAAATTAATAATATTGATATAAACATTGATGAAAGATTGAATGAAAGGAAATTACGGAAATTTAGAAAATTTAAAAAAAATGCAAAAAAATAAAAAATTATCATATACTAAGGAGCAATTACTTGATGAAAAATTAAAAAATGAAGATGGTGAGAGTAATATAGAAGTTTCTCGTAGAATGAGTGATTTTTTTAATGATTTGATTAATTCTAGTAATTCTTGTAAGAGCATAGCTGTAATAAGTCACGGGGCAGCTATTAAGTTCTATTTAAGTAAATTTTGTACACTTAATAAAGATTGTGAACTAAAGTATAAAGATAGAATATTAAAAATTAATTCACCAAGTGTTTTTAAATTAAAAATAAAATATAATAAATTAAAAGATATTACACAGATTTATTAGTAAATATAAATATATCAAAAATAGATTAAATGTAAATAAAATATTATACTTTTAATTATATTGTTAAATTTTTAAAATTTAAATTAAAGCAATACTTTTACTTGAAAATTTAAAAATTTATTGCATAATATAAGTATGAGGTGATACTATGAAATTAGATTTAACAGGACTTCGTATTGAAGTTACAGATGCAATTATAGAATTTGTTTATAAAAAGATACAAAAGCTAAACAAGTTTTTTGACGAGGATACTCTTTGCCATGTTACATATACTGCTTCTATAAAAGGAAAACAACATGTAGATATGAGAATTGAATATAAGTCACATACTTATATTTGCATAA
>FR891273.1:17168-31563 GCA_000433755.1 Clostridium sp. CAG:465
CTTATATTTGCATAAATTAAAGTCGCAAGAAATTAATGTTAACTCTAAAATAACATTATTCATTCCTCGTCTTTTTATTCTTTTATATGCTTTATCATTTTTTATAATTCCATATGTTCCTTCCGCTTGTATACTTCTATTCATACAAAGTAGGGCACCATGTATAGAACAAAGATTTCTTAAAACTTCTTCATGCATTGATGTTAATTCTCTATTTATTCTTATTGTTCTATTATTCTTTGCCTTAGGGCAACAATCGTTTTTGTATTTACAATTATTGCAATCTTCACATTCAAGTACTTCCTCTGTACGTCCATATTTGTTGTCTCGTATAATGTTATATATTCATTATACGAGGCAAAAATAGGTAAAGTTGCACTTGAGACACTTCAAAAAAATGGTTGCCTTGATGGAATGCCACGTTCTGAACAAATGGATATGTTTGATTTGTTAGGATAATTAAAAAGAGCAAGTAGAGTAAGTAGCTATACAAAAACTTACTCTATTTTTATGTTAAGTATTGACATTTATGTAAAATTTGATATAATATAAATGTTCGCAATCATTTAAATGTATAGGAAACTTCCTTTACTATTAAGAAGGATTACTATATATTTATAACTATTTACTTAAAAAGGAGACTTTATTATGTATGCATCTGAAGTAAAAAAAGTAACAGTTGAAAGACAGTACGACTATGTAATGAGTATAATTGAAGAATACTTTGAAAGTGAGAATATTGAGGCTAAAATTCTTGTTGACATTTCCACTTTATGTGATGACACAATTGACATGTTACTTACAGATGGCTTTGATGTTACCAAAATAACCGCGGATGAGAAAGTAATAATTTATGAGATATCATGGGAAAACTCCGTTGAAGATAAAAAAGGTGAGTTTAAGCATGTAAACATAAATGAAATGCTTTCAAAAATCAATACTGATGCTATTGAGGAACGTATTTCAAATATGTTCTCAATATTTGGGGGCAATCGTAATCATTGTGAGGACGACTATGATCCCACAGAAGATGATGAAGGATTTGAATGTTATTGTTAAACTATGATATAAATCATAATTAGATCTTTTATGGTAAACAACACCCAGTATAATTATTTTAATTATACTGGGCATTTTTTTAATTAGTAATTGATTCCACAACTCTGCAAATTGAAGAAATATGATATTTCATATTTACAATTTGATCAGAGTACTCAGGATAATATGCTTTGCCGTAGGTACAAAGTGGATATATATATTCACGATTTTCTAATATATACTCACTTCTTTCCTCTTGGTTTAAAACACTTAGTCTTGTGCAGGTATTAGCCCTATTTGATAATTTTATAAGTAGAGCTTTACAATTTAATTTTAGCTTGCTATAATATTCCTCATTAGATAAATTATCTGGTTTGGATACAAGCCTAATTAATTCTAGAACTTCTGGATCTAAACCATATTTTGATACTAAATCATTAGAATCTCTTTTAATATTACAATGTTTAAATACCTCGTGAAGAAGAGAAGCTGCAATAGTTGCGTCGTCATATACTTTTAATGAAATAAGGTATGAAGCAACTCTTAATGGATGAATAATAAAAGGATCACCACATTTTCTTTTTTGACCTTCATGTAGTCTTTCTGAAAGGTCCAAAGCTTTCAATGTGTTTGGCATTTTTTTGCCTTTTGCAAAGCCTCGTATGAAGATTAATGTTTTTCTATACTTGGTTGGACTGGTAGGAATAGGCGAAATATCATATAATGATTCAATAGTTTCACATATTGAAACCATTTGATATTTCATAATTGTAATTGCATTTGAGTATTCAGGGTAATATGATTTTCCATACTTACATATTGGAAAAACAAGCTCTTTTGTTTCATTTACGTAGCTTATCATTTTTTCCTTAGTAAAAGCATCAATAGTTGATAAATTATTTGCTCTGTCAGACAGTTTTATGATAATTGCTTTTTTATTTTCCTTTATTTTAGAGTAATAAATCTCTTGTTTTGGATCTGATTTTTTGTAATCTTTTCGTTTGGTTAGTAAAAGTACGGTATCAATTATCTCTTTGTTTAGTCCATACTTTTGTCCAAGATCTTGATATGGATTTTTTATATTGCAATCTTCAATAACATCATGTAAAATAGCAGCAGATATTATATTGTCATCATCGATATTCAAATTTATTAAATAGGATGCAACTTCTAAAGGATGGATTATATATGGTGCTCCACCTTTTCTTTTCTGCCCAGCATGAAATTGGTATGCAACGCTTAGCGCTATTAATGTATTCCGCATTTTTTTGGATATAGCATAGCCTTTTAAAAAAAGAAAAATTTCTTTCCAATTTGAAAGATGCACATTACTTGGTTGAAGTAAAGTTTCCTGATTTTTCAAATTAACTACCTCCTAATTAATAAATTATGGATATATGTGTATTTTTTTATATTATATTACTTGTGGAAAAAAATGTCAATAAATGTCTTTTTCGTTAAATTTTATTCATGTAGTTTATAATAATAAAGTGAAAATTTTATGAAAAACATATATATACTTGAAAATTTAAAAATTTATTGTATAATATAAGTGTGAGGTGATACTATGAAATTAGATTTAACAGGACTTCGTATTGAAGTTACAGATGCAATTAGAGAATTTGTTGATAAAAAAATACAAAAGTTAAACAAGTTTTTTGACGAAGATACTCTTTGCCATGTTACATATACTGCTCCTACAAAAGGAAAACAACATGTAGATATGAGAATTGAATATAAATCACATACATATCTTGCAGAAGATGATGTAGAAGATTTATATTATGGAGTAGAGTCTTTAATTAGTAAGATTGAAAGACAATGTAGAAAAGTTAAAGATGAAAATATAGGCAAAAAGAGAAGTGAAACTGTAGAAGTTGAAACTGAAAAAGTTGAAGAATAAATACCTAAAAGAGCTATTATTATATATAATAAGCTCTTTTTTATTGACATAAGTATTAAAAGGTGATATTATATATACGTATAAATAATATATTTGTGTGATTAATATTTACAAGGAGGCTTTCGTTTTGAATAAGATTTATCTTGGTTTTGCAGGAAAAGAAAAACTACGGCTTGGTGAGTCGTTAGTTTTAATGAAAAAGATGTGTGATATTTTAAGAAATTTAAATATATCAATAGATGAGGAAAAATTATATAAATATTTATCTAATGCATACTTTATGTATAATATGGATAGTATTGGAAAATTATATTCAATTTTACAGGTTTTGCTAAATATAAATGTTTGTATTTTTGATACTTCATCTTATAATAATGTCAAAAGCTCAAATCTTATAGAAGAAGAAAAATATGAGGATGGAGATTATTGTATAAATCTTAAGCTATTTTCATTTTTAAGTGAAAGACTTTGGCCAGCTATTATTAATGCATATATAGATAGCTTAAGTAGGATTAATAAATATTTTTATTTTCGAATGCGTATTTCAATTTCGCAAATCATAGAATTTGTTGAATGTGAGAGTGAGGAAGATGCTTTAAAAGATTTTGAAAAGCAATTAAGTGCATGGCTTAGTTTTCATAAGTTAGGAAATATTGAGAAGATTGAAAAACTTGAAGAAAATAATTATAAATTTATTTTAAAAATAATTTATTAATTTAAGTTTTAATAAAAAAGGTTGTCAATTTAATTGGCAACCTTTTACTTGCATAATGTGGTATAATAAGTATGGTGAAATTATGGAGAAGATAATTAATTTTAAAGATAATATAAATAAAGAAGAAATGTTTGAGGTGGCAGAGGCAATAAATAAAGGAAAAATTGTGGTTTTTCCAACTGAAACAGTATATGGAATTGGAGCAAATGCATTTGATAAGGATGCTGTAAATAGAATTTTTATAGCAAAAGGAAGACCAACTGATAACCCACTTATTGTACACGTATGTGATGAAGAAATGTTAAGTGAGGTTGTAGAAAAAATATCAGATGTTGAAAAAAAGATTATAGATAATTTTATGCCAGGACCTATAACTATTATTTTGCCAAAGAAGGGGAGTATACCAGATAACGTAACATGTGGACTTAAAACTGTTGGTATAAGAATGCCAGAAAATATTATTGCAAGAGAACTAATAAAAACATCAGGTGTCCCTATAGCTGCACCTAGTGCTAATATATCTGGTAAACCTAGTGGTACCAATGTTGATGATATATTTGAAGAATTAAAAGATAGAGTTGATTATATTGTAGATGGAGGAGCATGTAATATAGGGGTGGAATCTACTGTTATAAAATTGGAAAAAGATGTTGTAAATATATTAAGACCTGGAAAAGTTTCGCCAGAAGATTTTGAAAAAATAGGTCTTAAAGTACATATAGATTCTCATATTTTTAGTGATGTAAAAGACGGAGAAAAAGTTGAATCTCCAGGAATGAAACATAGACATTACGCTCCAAATGCAAAGGCTGTCTTGGTTTGTATAAAAAATAAAGAAAAAAGAATATCAAAAATAAAAGAAATAATAGATGAAAAAAAGAATAGTTATAACAATATATTTATAATTGGATCTAATGAAGATGAAGAGTATTTTGAAAATGTACGTTATATTTCATATGGTAGTAACTCAGATTTAAATTTTGTATCTAAAAATATTTTTAAAAGCTTGAGAATGCTAGATAATAACAATTGTGATTTTTGTATTATTGAAGGAGTAGAAAAAAAGGGAGTAGGAATAGCTATTGAAAACAGGTTACTTAGAGCTTGTGAGTATAATGTTATTAAAGATGAGTAAGTTATTTATTTAAAATGTATAGAATAAGGTAATAATATTTTAGATATTTTTCCTTGACTAAAGTTGCTATTTAGTATAATATATTTATATATGTAATTTTAGTATTGGAACGTATTCCACGAACTTAGTTATAGAAATTTTATTACATATATCAGGTAGGATTTTATCCTACCTTTTGTAAAGGGGATAATATGTGGATAGATTATTTTAATGAAATTCAGAAAAAATATACAATGAAACTTTCAAGTAATAAAACATTAGTTATTAGATTGGATGGAAAAGATGTAACTAAAGATGAAAATATTAATTTTTTGTATTCCCATAAAGGAAGCTTTTTATCTGCTTTAAAAGATGCTGCTAAGTATTTTTCTAAAAAATATGGATGTTATGCTTATTGTGGAACAGATGAAATTAGTTTTATATTAGAAAATCCTAAATTATTATTTGAAGATATTCAGTCTGATACAAGTTATTTTTCCCAAGAAACTATTTCAGTATTTTCAGAGTATTTTTATGATTTTTTTGTAAACGCATATAAAGATAGAAAGATATTCTGGCATGCAAAATGTTTTTCAATTCCAACAGAAAAAATAAATAGCTATATTAAGTATAGAGAAAAGATTATTCAAAATGTTATTGTTACCTACTTTCTTAAAAAAAATAACATTAGAAATGTTGGAAATGAAAAATTGAATAAAAGGATTGATATGTGTAAAACATTTTCTGAATATAAATTACTAGAAGATGAAATGCTTGGAAACTTATTCTATAATGGGGATAAGATAGATGTGACAGCATTTATAAATGGTAGTGTTAAAGTTATAAATGAAACAGAAGATTTAGAAAATAATAGTACAGATGTAGAATTTGATATAGAGTTTTAGAATATAACAAAACATAAATATTATGTGTTGACTTTGTACCTTTAGGATGATAAAATGGTAAAAAGAATATAAAAAAAAGCTAGGATTTAATTAAATAAGTAGGAGTGAATAATATGAGTATTACCAAATTAAAAGCTTTTGTATTAAAAACTCGGATACCGTATGGAGATATACTAAAGGGAGTTATGGAAGTAAAAAAACTTTCTAAAATATTTAATTTCTCAATTCCCCCTTTAAACTTATACAAATATTTAATCGACGATAAAAATATTTTATCTTTTAATGATGTCGATTCTTTGTATATGGATTTAATAGAAAAATTGAATCTTAAGGAAAAACTAAAAGGCATTACAATAAAAAGTGTTATAAATAAAGAGGAATCAAATCTAATAGATATCTGTCTTAATAATTATGCAATTAGTTGCAATATTCTTGAGTACATATATTTATATTTACTTAAAAATATTTTGTATGAGTTTTGTTTTACTGATATATTAAGTTATGAAACAATGGAGGTTATAATTGACATACCTGTAAGTGATATATATAACATATATTTTAATTATGAATCTTTTAGTTTTAATGAAAAAATCGATCTTTTTAAAGAGGAGCTTGCAGTGTGGGCAATGTATAATCATATTGCATTATTACGAAAAGATGATTTTGAAATTGTTGAACTTGAAGATGAAGACATACTTATGGTACAATTTAATATTTCTAATAGGATATAACTATTTATCAAGTGGATTTTTCCACTTGATTTTTTTTTAACTTTGTGTGATAATATATATGTTATATAAATATATAAAATATATGATAATAAAAGGAGTGATTTTATGGTATATATTATAACAGGTGGACCTGCAACAGGAAAAGGAACAAGATCTGATATTTTAGCTAAAGCTTTGGATATTGCTCATATTTCTACAGGTGATATGTTAAGAGAAGTTGCTAAAACAAACGAAGATATAAAAAATAGACTTGCTAAGGGCGAGCTTATATCTGATGAAATAATAACTAATTTACTTAGAGAAAGATTGCAACAAGAAGATTGTAAAAAAGGATTTATTCTTGATGGATATCCAAGAACATTAAGTCAAATTCATTTATTAAATGATTTATTAAATGAACTTGGAAGAAAAATTGATAAAGTTATAGAACTTACAGCACCAGACGAACTAGTATTTAAAAGAATATTAGAAAGAAAACGTTGTGAAAAATGTGGAAAAATGTATGGTATAGATTTTCCACCAAAAGTTGATGATGTATGTGATGATTGTGGAGGACCTCTATTTGTTAGAACTGACGATACAAAAGAGACTCTAAAAGCAAGAATTGATACATATAAAAAGAATTCAAAAGACATTTTAGAGTATTACAAGAATGAAGGCCTTCTAAAAACTGTTGACTCTTCAGCTCATCCTGAAGAAATTGTTAAACAAGCTTTAGAAGATTAATAGAAAGCGTGAATATAGATGATAAGTATAAAAAATGAAAAAGAAATTGAACTTATGAAAGAATCTGCTGTAGCTCTAAAGGCAGCTCTAAAAGCAATTGAAGAAAATATACGCCCAGGAGTTACAACTATGTTTTTAAATGATGTTGCAGAAAAAGCAATGAGAGAACATGGAGCAATTCCAGCTTTTATTGGTGAAAGATGTCCATATAGAGGTGGAAAAACATATAAATGGGCAATATGTACATCAGTAAATGATGAAATAATACATGGAATACCAAGCGAAAAGGTTGTCTTAAAAGAAGGCGATATTGTTTCAGTTGACCTAGGAACATACAAAAATGGTTGGGCATCTGATGCAGGACGTACATATGCAGTAGGTGAGGTATCTCCAGTTTGTAAAAAATTAATTAAAGTAGCAAAAGATGCTTTTTTTGCTGCATGTGATGTTGCAAAAGAAGGAAATAGAATAGGAGATATTTCAAACGCAGTTCAAACATATGTTGAAAAACATGGATTCTCACTTTTAAGAGAATATCAAGGCCATGGAATTGGTGAACAAATGCATGAAGATCCAGGAGTACCAAATATTGGTAGAAAAGGAACAGGACCTAGACTTCAAGCAGGTATGGCTATTGCTATAGAACCTATGATATGTGAAGGGAAACCTGATGTTTATGTAAAAAGAGATATGTGGACTGTAGCAACTCGCGATAGAAAAATGACAGCATATTATGAAAATACAATTGTAATTACAAAAGATACACCTATGATTTTAACTTTAGACTAAGTAAAAATGTAATAACATATATGAAAAATATATGAAAATTCCTGATACAATAAAATGTATCAGGAATTTTTGTTATATCCATTCTTTGTATTTCTTTATATATATTCTTTTTGCAAAACTTGCTATAATACAGTATATAATGCTTACAGCAAAAATTAGTCCAATATGAATTAATTTCATAGGAACTAGTCCAAGCATTTTTCCAAATCCTGTAAATGGAACGATAAGTCCTACTATCATAAGTATTATAGATGAAGCATATACCATTTTATTTGCATTACTTTGTATAAATGGAATTTTAGATGTACGTATAATATGCATTCCAAAAAGGTTTGAAACTATACTATAACTAAACCAAATTGTTTGAAATAGTGCTGCACTTTTAACTCCAAGAACAAACCATAATATAGCAAATATAATTAAATCAAAACAAGAACTAATTGGTCCCCAAAATAGCATAAAACGTTTTAGATCTTTTATTGAAAGCCTTTTTGGATTTTCAAGAGTTTCTTT
This sequence comes from Clostridium sp. CAG:465, assembly GCA_000433755.1. GTDB lineage: Bacteria > Bacillota > Clostridia > TANB77 > CAG-465 > CAG-465. Next base: position 25,603 of record FR891273.1, read on the forward strand.
GTCAACATTATCAAAAGGTAGTGTCATCTGACCAAAATCATAAATTAGGCCTTCAACTAGTAGTTGTATAGGTGTTTCTGGTAGGAAAGGTAATACCACACTTGCAACTATTACAGATAGAACTTCACCAAAGTTAAAACTTGTTGATAGTTTAATATATTTCATTAGATTAACAAATGTACGTCTTCCTTCTGTAACACCATCTACTAATACTTTTAAATCTTTCTTTAATAAAATTATATCAGCGGTTTCTTTAGCAATATCTACTGCAGTATCAACAGATATTCCAACATCTGAATTTGTAAGAGATGGACTATCATTAATTCCATCACCAATATATCCGACTACATTTCCTGAATCTCTAAGTATTCTTACAATTCTTGCTTTTTGAATAGGAGAAAGTTTAGTAAATACACTAGTTTTCTTTAATAGTCTAAGTATTGCAGTATCAGTCATTTTATCAAGTTTACTTCCAACAACAATATGACTTGAGTCAATACCTACTTTTTTACAAACACATTTTGTTACATCTGAATTATCACCTGTTAAAATTATAGTTCTAATGCCAGCTTCTTTTAGTGCTTCAATTGATGCTTTGGCCGATTCTTTTGGAGGATCAAGGAAACCTATAAATCCCATTAATACCATATTTTTTTCGTCTGCAACAGAAAAGTTATCCATTTCATTTATATCATTTTTTTGACATACTGCTATAACTCTTAAGCCTTCTTCATTTAATTTTTTAGTCATCTTCCTTATATTGTCTTTTACATCCTTAGTAATAGGAGATACTTTTCCTTTGTAATCTATCATAGTGCAAATATTTAGTATTTCTTCTACAGCACCTTTAGTTATCATCTGTTTTTTCTTAGTATCTTTTACAATTACAGATAAACGTCTGCGAGAAAAATCAAAAGGTATTTCATCTATTTTAGTATAATTTGTAGATAATTCATCTAGTTTAATTTTCTTTGCTCTGTTTATTATAGCAACGTCCATACTATCTTTTAAACCAGTTTGAAAATATGAATTTAGGAATGCATGCTTTAGAATTCTGTCATCTTCTTGACCTTTTATGTCTAAATATCTTTCAAGAACTATTTTCCCATCAGTAAGCGTACCTGTTTTATCTGTACATAAAATATTCATAGCACCAAAGTTTTCTATTGAATCTAATTTTTTTACAATAGTTTTTTTCTTTGACATTCTTACAGCACCTTTAGATAAACTAGAAGATAGTATAACAGGAAGAAGTAGAGGAGTGATTGTAATTGCAATAGCAACTGCAAATGTAAAAGCAGTAATATTTCCATGTTTAAATATATTAAGTGCAAAAACTATTGGAATCATTATTAACATGAATTTTATTAATAACTTACTAATATTTTCGATTTCAACTTGAAATGCATTTTTAGGTTTACCAAGAGTTAATGTATCTGCAATTTTTCCAAAATATGTAGAGTCAGAGATTTTAATTACAATACCCTTACCGCTACCAGATATTACATCTGTTCCCATAAAGCATATAGTATCTAAATCAGAAATTGTATCTAACTGCTCTTTTGAAAGTTCAGATATACTATTTTTCTTTACACTATCAGACTCTCCTGTAAGAGAAGATTGATTTACAAACAAATCTTTTGACTCAATTATTCTTAAATCTGCTGGTATCATTGTTCCAGAGGATAACAGCACAGTATCGCCAAGAGTTACCTTGTTTACTGGAATTTTTACTTCTTTTCCATTACGAAGTACAGTTACTGTAGTCGCAACCATTTGCTTTAATTTTTCTGCAGCTTTATTTGAACGAAATTCTTCAAAAAAGTCAAGTAAAGTACTTGCAAAAACAAGTATTAGTATAACTATTATATTTGCATAGCTTGGAGGGTTTGATAAATATACATCAGTATATAACAGTATACATATTATTCCAAGTAAAATACAGTTAAATGGTGCAAACAAACTTTTTAAGAAATAATTATACCATTTTTTAGGCTTTGATTTTTTTATTTCATTTAAACCTAGATTTTGAATTCTAGAATTTGCTTCTTTGCTTGAAAGGCCTTTTTCACTTACTTTATATTTTTTTATAAACTCTTCCTTAGAAATAGAACAGTCTTCCTTGTATGAAGCAATTATATTTGTTTCATTTTTTTGGTTTTTCAATTTTATTCATCTCCATTTTTTAATATAAATTTCCTTTTTTGTTATACCACTTTTAGAAAAAATATACAATAGAATTTTTTAATATATTATATAATTATATAACTACTTGATTTTTTAATAGCAGAGTAGTATAATAAGTATGAAAAGTATAACTAGTTATACAAAAGGAGGAGCTATGGAAAAAGATAAATATGTGGGAATTTGTAAAGTTGGAGAAAAGGGACAAATTGTAATTCCTAAAGAAGCAAGGGATATGTTTAATATAAAACCGGGAGATTCTATAATTGTACTTTGTGATAAAGCTCAAGGAATTGCACTAGTAAAGTCAGATGTAATTGAAGATTTATCAAGTAAAATATTTCCAAAAGGAGATGATTAAGTATGTATTCAATTGAAATTTCAAATCTAACAAAAAAGTTTAAAGAGAAAATTGCAGTAAATAACATTAGTTTGAAGATTAAAGAGGGAGAATTATTTGCATTACTCGGAACAAATGGAGCAGGAAAGACTACTACAATAAAAATGTTATCAACTTTAATTTTACCTACAAGTGGTGAGGTTAAAATTAATGGTTTGGATGTTATAAAAGATAGACAAAAAGTAAAAGAAATTTTAAATGTTTCACCACAAGAAACAGCTATTGCACCTAACTTATCTGTAAGAGAAAATCTTGAATTTATGGCAGGAGTATATCAGATAAAAAACAAAGAAGAAAAAATGAAAGAATTAATTTCTATGTTTAAATTAGATGATGTTTTAAACCAAAAAGCAAAAACTTTGTCTGGAGGTTGGCAAAGAAAAGTATCAATTGCTATGGCATTAATAAATGATCCTAAAATATTATTTTTAGATGAGCCAACGCTTGGACTTGATGTTATTGCAAGAAAAGAATTATGGAGTGTTATAGAAAAACAAAAAAATAAAATGACTATTATACTTACAACACATTATATGGAAGAAGCAGAGAGTTTATCTGACAGAGTTGGAATTATGGCAAGTGGAAATTTAATCGATGTCGGTACTCCAGAAGAATTAATCAAAAAATCTGGCGAGAAAAACTTTGAAGACGCTTTTGTAAAAATTGCAACAGGAGGTGAGTTATAGTGAGAATACTAAACTTTGCAAAGAGAAATTTTAAGGAAATTATACGAGATCCTTTAAGTATAATTTTTGCTGTAATTTTACCACTTTTTTTACTATTTATATTTCAACAATTTGATATTCCTACTGACAATTATAAAATTGAGAATTTTACACCAGGAATTATAATATTTAGTTTTTCTTTTATAACTTTGTTTACAGCAATGTTGATATCTAAAGATAGAAGTACTTCGCTTTTAATTAGACTTGGAATAAGTCCAATGAAACCAATGGATTATATATTTGGATATATAATTTCTATTATTCCGATAATAATAATTCAAAATATTTTATTCTTTATACTTGCAATTATTTTAGGACTTAATTTTAGTATAAATATTATATGGGCTGCTTTAATTTCAATTGTAATTGCCGTTTTGTTTATAGCTATAGGTATATTAATAGGAAGTATATTTAGTGAAAAAGCTTCATCTGGCATATCAAGTATAGTTGTTCAGCTTGTATGCTTTACAAGTGGAATGTATTTTTCAAAAGATATGTTAGGAGATATTTTCTCAAAGGTATGTGATTACTTACCTTTTGATAGTTGTGTAACTATTATAAAAGGAGTAATGAATAATAAGCTTGATTTAATAAGTTTAAGAAATATTGTAGTGCTTATAGTATACCTTTTAGTTACTTTGGTCGTTTCTATAATAGTATTTAGAAAGAAAATGATAAGTGATAATAAATAGGGCGTAATATATATAAATTTAAAATTTATTAGAATATAATACATTATATACAAAGCTTTTATTTTCTTTTAATAATTATTTATGCAAAATAAAAACTTACGAACTTTTAAGTCCGTAAGTTGATTTCAAATGGAGCCTTAACTATACACGTATGCGAAATTAAGACTATAGGATTTGATTAAATCTCTCTGATAAATTCATTGTATCATTTCTCTAAATATTTTCAAGTGAGTATGGAAAAAAATTGTAATATAATATATAATTTTTATAGATTAAAACTTTATTTTATATTGGAGGTTGTTATATGAGAATTGGAATAGATATTGATAATGTAATAGCAGATTTAGATAAAACATTTTTAGAAGAATTTGAAAAAGAAGATAAAAATAAAAGAAATAAAGGAATTATAAATAAAAAAGCTAAACACATTACTGAAGGAATGTTTGATTGGAGCTCAGAAGAAATAGAAGATTTTATCTGCAATAATATGGATAGAATGGCTGAAAAATTCGATTTAATAGAAGATGCTAAGGAATATATTAATAAATTATATGAAGAAAACGAGATATTTTTAATAACACATAGATCAAATCATTTTTTTAAAAATCATGAATTAGTAACTATAAATTGGTTAAATGAAAAAGGTATAAAATATGATAAATTAGTATTTACAAAAAGCAGAGATAAAAGTCCGGAGTGTATTGAAAATAGTATTGATATTATGTTTGATGATGAAGCAGATAAATGTAAATACATATTAAACGCAGGAATAGAATGTTTTTTAATGAAAACAAGATATAATGAGAATTATAGTTTAAATATTCCAATAGTAAATGGATGGAAAGAAATATATAGTTTAATCTGTGAAAAAAATAAATATAATGTAATTTTGGATACAGATACATATAATGAAGCAGATGACCAATTCGCATTATCTTACTTACTAAAAAGCAAAGAAATATTCAACATTGATGCTATAACAATAGCACCTTTTAGACATGAAAAATGGCAAGGAACAGTTTCTGATTCTATAGATGCCAGTTACAATGAAGCATGTAAAGTATTTGATTTATTAGGTCTAAAAGATAAATCTATTATATTTAAAGGTTCCCGTGATTATTTAAAAAATGGATATAATGAAAGAAATTCAGCAGTTAATAAAATAATTGAAATTGCTAACAAAAATAAAAAAACATATATATTAGCAATAGGGTGTTTAACAAATATAGCATTAGCATTAAAATCTAACCCAGATATTGTTGATAAGATAGAAATTGTATGGTTAGGAAGTAACTTTTTATTTGGTACTAATAAAGATTTCAATTTTGATCAAGATGTAGAAGCGGTAAAAGTAGTTTTTGAATCAAAAGTTAAACTTACTGTTATGCCTTGTTCTCCTATAACATCGAATCTAATGACATCAATATACGAATTAGAAAGTGAATTAAAAGGCAAGAACGAATTATGCGATTATTTATGCTATAGATTTTATAATAGAGCCTATGGTCCTACTAAAAGATGGCCACTATGGGATATTAGTGTAATAGCATATATGATAAATAAAAATTGGTTTAATACAATGGAAGTTAGTTGTCCCCTTATAAATGCTGATAATACATTCAAACTAACCGAAAACAGGCATAACATTAAATTTGTTAATTATTTAAATGCAAATGAAATATTTAAAGATTTGTTTAGCAAATTAACGGATAATAATTAATGTATAAAGACAATGTTGAGATGATATTGTCTTTATCGTTTTTATAATTTTTCCTCTTTTTTTGAAGACTATTATATAAAATAAAAACTTACGAACAATTAAGTCCGTAAGTTGATTTCAAATGGAGCCTTAACTATACACGTATGCAAAATTAAGACTATAAGATTTGATTAAATCTCTCTGATAAGTTCATTATATCATTTTCCTAGATATTTTCAAGGGAGTATAGAAAAAAATATC
>FR891274.1 GCA_000433755.1 Clostridium sp. CAG:465
ACATATTGTTACTAAAATTTTAGATTCTAGTCTGAATAGTAACATAAATTTATTCGGGTTTAGTATTTTTTGTTATTTTTTCTTGAAGTATTTGGCTAAATATAGTATAATATGCGTAGTTAATGTTGGGGTTGTGTAGTAATAATTTGTGGATATATAATTGATGTATTTAGAAATTATTATTACATCCCCAGAGTAGGAGGAAAATATGTATAAAAAATTTGAAACAGAGTTTGCAGGGAGAAGTTTAGTTGTAGAGACAGGGAAAATGGCATCTCAAGCTAATGGATCTTGTTTGGTAAGATATGGGGATACTGCAGTTTTAGTTAATGTAACTATGTCAAAAGAACCAAGAGATGGTATAGATTTTTTACCACTTTCTGTAGATTATGAAGAAAGACTTTATGCTGTAGGAAAAATTCCTGGAGGATATGTAAAAAGGGAAGGTAGACCAACAACAAAAGCAATTTTAGTATCAAGAGTAATTGATAGGCCACTAAGACCTTTATTTCCAAAGGATTATAGAAATGATACATCAATAAATGCTTTAACACTTGCGGTTGATCCAGATATTTTACCTGAAATACCAGCTGCTATTGGTGCATCTATTGCACTTAATATATCTGACATCCCATTTGATAAGTTAGTAGGTTCAATAAAAGTTGGAATTGTGGATGATAAAATTGTTTTAAATCCAAATTTAGAGCAAAGAGAAAAATCAACTTTAGATCTTACAGTTTCTGCTACAGAAGACAAAGTATGTATGATTGAAGCTGGTGCAAAAGAAGTTCCAGATGAAAAGATGTTAGAAGCTATTAAGGCTGGACATGAAGAAATAAAGAAACTTTGCAAATTCATACAAGAAATTAAAAGCGAAGTTGGAAAGAAAAAGGCAGAATATAAATCTTTTGCAGTTCCTGAAGAAATGGTTAAATTTGTTGATGAGCTTGCAACAGAAAAATTAAAAGAAGCAGTTCAAACAGATACTAAGAAACAAAGAGATGAAAATGTAACTAATGTAGATAATTTTGTAATAGATGAATATATAAAAAAATATGGCGAAGAAGAATATCAAAATAATAAATCTATGTTATCAGAAGCACTATATAAAGCTGAGAAAAAAGCAGTTAGAACATTGGTAAAAGAAGAAGGAAAAAGAGTAGATGGAAGAGCACATGATGAAATTAGACCTCTATCATGCGAAGTAGGTTTGTTTAATAGAGTTCATGGTAGTGCATTATTTAATAGAGGACTTACTCAAGTTCTATCACTTGTAACATTAGGAAGTGTTTCAGAAGAACAAACTTTTGATGGACTAGATGAAGAAGTTACAAAAAGATATATGCATCATTATAACATGCCATCATACAGTGTTGGAGAAGCAAGACCTGCAAGAGGACCTGGAAGACGTGAAATTGGACATGGTGCTTTAGCAGAACGTGCTCTAGAGCCTGTAATACCTTCAAAAGAAGAATTTCCATATGCAATTAGGGTTGTATCAGAAGTTTTAAGTTCAAATGGTTCAACTTCACAAGGCAGTATTTGTGCATCAACACTTGCACTTATGGATGCTGGAGTTCCAATTAAAGCACCTGTTGCTGGAATTTCTACAGGATTATTTACTAACAATGGAGATACTTCAGATTATGTAATGGTAACTGATATTCAGGGAATAGAAGACTTCTTTGGTGATATGGACTTTAAAGTTGGTGGTACAAAAAAAGGTATTACAGCTATTCAAGTTGACATTAAAATTGATGGCCTTACATATGAAATAATAGAAGAAGCTTTTGCAAGAACTAAAAAAGCAAGAGAGTATATACTAGATGAAATTATGTTAAAAGAAATTGACAAACCAAGAACTAATTTATCAAAATATGCTCCTAAAATTGAAAGTATAAAAATTAATCCATCTAAAATCGGTGATGTAATTGGTGCTGGTGGAAAAACTATAAATAAAATAATTGAGGAAACTGGTGTTAAAATTGACATTGAAGATGATGGAACAGTTTTTGTTTCAGGAGTAGATGCAAAAATGCTTGATAAAGCAATAACTACAATAAAATCTCTTACAGAAGATGTTGAACTTGGTAAAGTGTATATGGGTAAAGTAACTAAGATTTTACAATTTGGAGCTTTAGTTGAAGTATTACCTGGTAAAGAAGGACTTTTACACATCTCTCAAATTTCAAATGAAAGAATAAAGAAAGTTGAAGATGTGTTAAAAGTTGGAGATGACATTCTTGTTAAAGTTACTGAAATCGGAAAAGATGATGGAAAATTTAGTTTAACTGCAAAAGATTTAATGAAAGTTTAGGTGTTTATATATGCAAGTATATGCTTTTGTTGGTAAGACAGGAACAGGAAAGAGTTATAACGCACAGCGTATTGCTAAAAAATATGGAATTAAATATATAATAGATGATGCCATATTAATTAGGGATAATAAAGTAATTGCAGGAAAATCTGCTAAAACAGAGGCTAGTAAAATAGCCTCTGTTAAGGCAGCTATATTTTTAGATGAATCTAGAAAAAAGCAAATGGCTGATTTTATAAAAAAAGAAAAAATTGATAAAATATTAATTCTTGGTACATCTGATAAAATGGTAAAAACAATTGCTGAAAATTTAGGGTTAGATGAAATTTGTCACACAATATATATTGAAGAGGTAGCAACAAAGGAGCAAATAGAAGAAGCAAGAAGATCAAGAACTGAAGAAGGTAAGCATATTGTACCAGTTCCTACTTTTGAAATAAAAAAACAATTTTCGGGGTATTTTTTAGATTCTTTAAAAATATTTAATTTCTTCAATAAAAACGCTGATGATGAAGATGAAGATAACTATGAAAAGACGATTATTCGTCCAACATATAGTTATTTAGGTAATTTTGTTATTTCTGATACTGTAATTAATGATATAATAACATATAGCGTATCAAGAGTACCTGGTGTAAGCAAGGTAATGAGAGTAAATACAAATAAATTTATAGATGGTATGAAATTGGATATTGATATTGAAATTAAGTTTGGATATAATATTCCAAAACTTAGTTCTGAAATAAAGAACACAGTGATTTATTCGGTTGATAAAACTACAGGTATAAACTTATTTGGAATAAATATTAATGTAAAATCTATTAGTAAATAAACTATTTATATTTATTTTAGTTGAAAAAATAGATAATATGTAGTAAAATATGTAGCGAGGGTGATAGTAAATGGAAACTATGAAATTAACTGAAAAAAAGAAAAGCTCAAAGGGAGTTGTGATTGGACTTTTACTTTTTTTCATTATAGGTGGAACAATATTGTATTTTGGATTAAAAATGGAGGAAGAACCTGAAGTAGTTGGAACAAGTACAGATAACACTGAAACACAAAGTTTGGTTGATGTAGATAAAGCAAATAAAGATGAATTAACAAAGAAAAACCAGAGTATTGAATATAGTGTAACTGATAAGAGTATAAAAGATTCATCTAATGCAAAAATGAAAGCGAAAATGACTCTTCCTGTTATATCTATTGAAGGTGAAGAACTTTCAAGTATAAATAGTGAAATAAACAAGTATTATACAGATATGTTTAATAGTCTAAAAGAACAAATGGCTTCAGCTTCAAGTAAATATACATATACAGTAACTTACAATGTATATGAAAATATGATTGAAGAAAATAAAGTTATATCTATAACGATTTATGAAAGAATTGTTGATGATTCTGCAAAGAAAAATACTATGAATAAAATAAAAACATATAATATTGATGCTGCAACTAAGGAACAGATAACTCAATCAAATAATATTGCACAAATTTTATTTGGAAAAGATTACAAAACAATTATAAGGGACTCTATAAAAGATTATGTCGTTTCAAATAAGATGATGAAAGAGTCAGATTTCAATTATACATACACAGGAGTAAAACCTTTTTATATCAAAGAAGGAAAACTTCATTTAATATTTAATGAAGGAGAGCTTGTAGATAGTAAATATGGAGTATTAGATATTACTATAAATAATTAGGAGGAATATTAATGGTAGATTCAATGGAAAAAATAGTTAATCTATGTAAACAAAGAGGATATGTATATCCAGGTTCAGAAATATATGGTGGACTTGCAAATACATGGGATTATGGTCCATATGGAGCTGAACTTAAAAATAATATAAAAAAAGCATGGTGGAAAAAATTTATTCAAGAAAACAAAGATAGTTATGGAGTTGACGCTGCAATTCTTATGAATCCAAGAGTTTGGGAAGCTTCTGGACATGTAGGAAGTTTCTCTGATCCTTTAATTGATTGTAAAGAATGTAAAACAAGACATAGAGCGGATAAATTAATTGAATCATTTACTGATGAAATAAATCCTGATACTTTAAATGATAAAGAATTATATGACTACATCGTAGATCATAAAATACCATGTCCAAACTGTGGTAAGGTAAATTATACTCAGATAAGAGAATTCAACTTAATGTTTGAAACCAAAAGAGGAGTTGTAAAAGATCAAACTTCTATTGTTTATTTAAGGCCAGAAACTGCTCAAGGTGAGTTTGTTAATTTCTTAAATGTAGCAAGAACATCAAGGAGCAAAATTCCATTTGGAATAGGTCAAATTGGTAAGGCATTTAGAAATGAGATTACACCTGGTAATTTTACATTTAGAACAATTGAATTTGAGCAAATGGAACATCAATGGTTCTGTAAAGAAGGAACAGATAGTAAATATTATGAAGAATATAAAGAAAAACAAATGAACTTTATAACTTCAATAGGAATAGATAAAGACCATCTTAGATTTAAAGATCATGAAAAATTAGCTCATTATGCTAAAGAAGCATGTGACATTCAATTTAAATATCCTCATGGATGGGATGAGCTATGTGGAACACACAATAGAACAAATTATGATTTATCAAGACATCAGGAATATAGTGGAAAGTCAATGGAATACTTAGATCCAGAAACTGGCGAAAAATTTATTCCATATGTTATTGAAGCATCTCTTGGATGTGATAGACTTACACTTGCTGTTCTATGTGATGCATATTCAGAAGAAAAGATAAATGATGATGAGACAAGAGTTGTATTAAAATTACATCCATCTATTGCACCTGTAAAAATTGCAATTTTACCTCTTTCTAAAAAATTATCTGAAGGAGCTGAAGAAGTATATTCATTACTTTCTAAGAAATATAATTGTGATTATGATGTAGCAGGTTCAATAGGTAAAAGATATAGAAGGCAGGATGAAGTTGGAACTCCTTATTGTATAACTTTTGATTTTGATTCTTTAGACGATAAATGTGTTACAATAAGAAATAGAGATACAATGGAACAAGAAAGAGTTAAAATTGAAGAACTTTTAAATTGGTTTGATGGAAAATTTGAAATATAAAGAGGTGGTTTAAATGGAAAAAAGAAAGAATATTGTAAAATACACAGTTGTTGGTATTTTAATATTTTCAATGGTATTTTCAATGTTTGCTGTCCTTATATCAGCAATACAAAATGTATAGGTGGTGACCTTTATGTTCCATACAATTTGGCTTAGAATAATAGAGTTTATGTATTTGTTAAAAGATGTTCTAGACCTTACTAGTCCATGGAGAGTTTTTGTACTTGTAATGGACCTTGCAATAGTTCTATTTATTTCATATTATATAATTAGAATTTTAAGGCAAACAAGAGCAAAACAAATTGTAAAAGGTATATTGATGCTTGTTTTCCTTGTTATAATTGCAAAAGTTTTTAATATGGTAATATTGAATTTTATCTTGACTAATTTTGTAACTTATGGAGTAATATTGCTAATAGTCGTATTTCAGCCTGAAATACGAAACGTATTTGAAAAACTTGGGAGAAGTAAACTAGTTGGAGTTTTTGATATGGATGATAACATCATGGTTAAACATTCAATATCTGAGATTGTAAAAGCAGTTGAAATAATGTCCCTAAAAAAAATAGGAGCTCTTATTGTAATAGAAAGAAATACTAAGGTATCAGAAGTTTTAAAAGAAGGTATAAACTTATCTGCAAAAGTATCATCGGAATTAATTCAAAATATTTTTATGCCACGCACGCCTCTTCATGATGGTGCAATTGTAATTGATAAGTCAGAAATACTTGCTGCAAAATGTATTTTACCACTTGCCTCTGAAGTTTCTGTTCCAAAAAATCTTGGGACAAGACATAGAGCAGCTGTAGGAATTACTGAAATATCTGATGCTCTTGTAATTGTTGTTTCAGAAGAAACAGGTATAATTTCCCTTGTTGAAAATGGAAAATTAAGAAGAGAACTTACAGGTGATACTTTAAAAGAATTACTACTAACAAAATTAGATAGAACAAAAACTGCCGTAAATATAAAAAATATTGTAAAGAAATAGGAAAAATTATTTAAGTTGTAATAATATAAAAATATGTTCATATATAATATGTATAAGTATTGGAGGAAATATGAACACTATTTTTATAGATTTTAAGAGTAAGGATTCCAAAGAGAAAAAAAGTATAAATAATATAAAAAAAATAGTTACTAATAAAATTTTTAAATATATTGTAAATGATGACATTTTAAATAATTCCTTATCAAAAATTACATATATAAGAATTGATAGAGAATATATAAATAATCAGTTACAAAAAGGAAAATATTCTATATATGATAAAATTTTAAAACTAAATATAAATAGAAAATACGGAAAAAACGATGTTGTACATCTGATTTTTGCAAACGAATTTGATAATTGTAAAGTAATTAAAGAATATATATTAAGACTTTTTAGATTAAATAATTTAACAGTGTATGAGGAACTTAATATAAAAAATAATCTAAAAAGAAAAGATGTAGTATATATGGATAAGTATATTTATGATAATAAAATTGACTTATGCAAATTAAAGATATTAATTATTATAAATGATTTAAGAGATTTTGATGAAAATAAATTACTTGAATATATCTCAAAATATAAATTTGTTGATGTTCTAAAAACAAAAAATATTAATAAATATGATAGTTCAAAATTGCAAAAGTTTATTAAAAATATAAATAATGAATATGGTACAACAATTGAATTAATTGGAAAAAGAAATATTCAAAAATATAACATTTACTTAATGTATAGTAAAATAGATCGAAATATTTTTATTCAGCAATATATTTTAAATGGTAAATCGTTATATTTAGATATGAATGATATAGATATGGATATTATGAGTGAAGAATATATATGCTATAAAAGATATGAACCAGAAATACTTACTATTTTAAATAGATTAGAAATCAATAGAAATAATTTTAGTAAAGTAAAGTTAGGTTTTCTTTTTAAATAATATATATTAAAAATGTATTATACTTGACACTTAGTGTATAATATATATGTTGTTTTAGGAGGAGATTAAATAATGGAAGAACGTGATATAGTACTTACAACAGAAGGGTACAATAAATTAGAGGAAGAATTAAAATATTTAAAAGGGCCAAAGAAAATGCAAGTTGCTGAAAGAATAAAAATTGCAAGGGAATTTGGTGATTTGTCTGAAAATTCAGAATATGATGATGCTAAAAATGAACAAGCTTTACTTGAAGCAAAAATTCAGGATATAGAAAATATGTTAAGAGTTGCTAAAGTTGTGGACGATGATGAGGTATCAACAAGAAAAGTTGGTATAGGAACTCAAGTTACAGTGCATGATTTTGAATTTGATGAAGATATAACTTATGGAATAGTTGGCGCAACAGAAGTAGATATGAAAAATAATAAAATATCTAATGAATCTCCTGTTGGTAAAGCTTTAATTGGTGCTAAAAAAGGCGATGAAGTTGAGGTAGAAACTCCAGGTGGAGTTATAAAATACAAAATATTATCTATAAAAAGATTGTAAAATTTATTTTACATAATCAAATATTTCTAAAAAGGAGTGTAAAAATGGGAGATATTGTTGAATTAAAAAAAGTACGTGAGGAAAAGGAAGCAAAATTAAAAGAATATGGTTTTAATACTAGACCAGATAGCTTTAAATATACTCATTCATTAAAAGAAGTTATGGCTTTAGAACCAGGAACTAAAAATGTAAGTGTTGCTGGTCGTGTAATGTCAAAAAGAAAAATGGGAAAAATTAGTTTTATTGACTTAAGAGATGTAGAGGGACATATTCAGCTTTGCATGAAAAGAGATGACCTAGGAGAAGAACTATACAAGAAAATTCATGAAACACTAGATGTAGGAGATTTTATTGGTGTTACAGGAGATATTTTTATAACGGGTTCAGGGGAAAAAACTGTACAAGTATATAAATATACATTTCTTGGAAAAGCATTAAGACCTCTTCCAGAAAAATTCCATGGAATAACAAATAGGGAAACATTATACAGAGAAAGACATCTTGATTTAATCATGAATGATGAAACTAAAAAAAGATTTCTTTTAAGATCTAAAGTTATAAAATTAATACGTGAATTCCTTGATAATAAAGGATTTATCGAAGTAGAAACGCCTGTTCTTCAAAATACAGCTTCAGGTGCAACTGCTAGACCATTTATAACACATCATAATACATATGATGCAGATGTTTTTTTAAGAATTTCTCCTGAACTTACTCTAAAAAAACTTATTATTGGTGGTTTTACAAATATATATGAAATTGCAAGAGACTTTAGAAATGAAGGTATTAGTGTAAATCATCTACAAGATTTTACAATGATAGAAGGGTATAGTGCATATTATAATTATAAGGATAATATGAAACTTACTTCTGATTTAATCAAGTATATAATTTCAAATATTAATAACGGAGATTTAAAAATCATGATAGGTGATACAGAGGTAGATTTTGGTAATGAATGGCCTGAAATTGGATTTAGAGACCTTATTTTAAAAGACTCAGGAATTGATATTGATAAATACCAAACTGCTTCAGAATTATTAGATGAAATTAAGAAAAATAAAATTGATTTGGAAACACCAGATTTAGACAAGCTAGGTAGAGGAAACTTAATAGACCAGTTGTATAAAAAAGTAAGTAGACCTAAAATGATAAATCCAGTATTTGTTACAAAACACCCTGTTGATTTATCACCACTTGCAAGATCAAATGATGAAGACCCAACTGTTTCAGATAGATTCCAATTAGTTGTAAATGGACAAGAAATAATTAATGGTTATTCTGAACTTGTAGATTCAAAAGAACAAGATAAACGTTTAAGGGAACAAAGTGAGCTAAAAGCAAAAGGTGATGAAGAAGCAATGAGTAAGGATAACGAATATATCAAAGCAATGGAATATGGAATGCCTCCAATTTCTGGATGGGGACTTGGTATAGACAGATTTTTACAATTCTTAACTAACAGTTATAACATACGTGATGTTGTATTGTATCCTTTACTTAAGAAAAGAGAAAACGTAGAAGATGACGAAGAATAGAAGTAAATAGAAAAAATAAAATAAAATAAAAAAAAATGCCCTAATGGATTTGGTCCTCTAGGGCATTTTTCCTTCATTATATATGTACAAAGTTTATTGCTTTTGGTAAAACTTTAATATGTAATTTATTTGTATAGTAGATTTCTCCATCAACACTTATTGGAAATTTTTTTGTAGACACTATAGAAACTTCCTTTGCTTTAAAAATATTAACCTGTTTTAAGTTAGTGTGGTTACCTTTTTTATACTTTGGTAGTAATTTAATTTTACTAAATAAATCTGTAGAATCTATAATGCAACAATCTAAGAAACCATCATTTACGTCAGCACCTGGACATGGCTTTATGCCTCCACCATAATATTTTCCATTTGCAATTGCAGCAAGTGTAAATTTACCCTTTAAAACTTTATCTTTGCTTCTTATTTTAAATTTGAAGTTCTTTGCAGAACTTAACGTATATAATATTGAAAGGTTATACTTTGCAGAACCAGATATAAATGGAAAATTTCTAAATTTATCTACGTTTTTAGCTATCATTGCATCAAATCCCATATTTAAAATATTAATACAGTATTTGTCTTTTCCGTATGTTATTATATCAGTTGGTATAGCTTTTTTATTAATTGATTCATTTACAATTTTTCTCATACTCATATATTTTGAAATTGATCTTAAAAAATCATTTCCAGTTCCGCATGGAATAACCACTATTTCTGAATTACTACCCACAATACCAGAAGCTACTTCATTTAAGGTACCATCTCCACCCAACACATAGAACCTATAACAATCTTTTTTTGATAAATCATGAGCAATTTTAGTTAAGTGTTTAGGATATTCAGATAGAATAATTTCAGCATTTATATTATTTTTCTTTAAAAGATCTTGTACTCTTGAAGCATATATTTTTCCCTTCTTTTTTCCTGATACAGGGTTTGCAAGTATTATGTGTTTCATATATTTTTCCTCCATTAAAATATTATCACTAATATTAATAAAAAGCAAGAAAAATGAAGAATAAAAGAATATTTTGTATAATAGGAAAGTCATATTGAAATTACCATGCCAAAATTTTTA
>FR891275.1 GCA_000433755.1 Clostridium sp. CAG:465
AGTTTCAAAATTTAAAGGTAAATTTGCCTTTGTTCCTGCTCCAAAGTTGCCAGTTGCATCATCTACAGAGTATCCCTCAATAGCTTGTAATACTTTTATTAAGGCTTTATTCATTTGTCTTCCATAAAGTCCATCGCATGGTATAATTCCAACATAATCTTCATATTCACTACTCATACAACTCCTTTCAAGCAAAAAAATAATGAAAATTATATTCTTTATATAATTTTCATTTATGATAAATAGCTTATTTTCAATATTTTTCTTTCCTGCTAAAATTTAACAGTAACATCATTTGCAGAGACTACACATATAGCTTTTAAAGCTTCATCTACAGTCAGCTCTTCATTTTCTTTAAACCATATTTGTGAACCTCCCATTTTAGATGCTTTAGTACTGCATTTTACTTTATCTTGATAAGTCATTTTTCCGTGAATCTATTTGTTCCATTGTAAGAAGCATAGTCATAACTTTAGTTACAGACGCAGGTAATAACTTTTCATTCTCATTATTGGCATAAAGGATTTTTCCAGTTGTAGGCTCCATAAGGACCTGAGCTTCAGACTGAAAATTGAACTCAGGAGAGGATGCAAGTGTGCTTATACTACTTATCTTTGTTTCTTTATTTTTATTTACAGGATATGTATATGTTGCTGCACTAACTGTTGTAAATATAACCATTAAAAAGTATGTAATCAAAAAGTTTATTTGTATTTTCTTTTTCAAATTAACCACCTCAAAAAAATCGAATAATATAACTATTACATTATATTATTCGACATTTATTTTATGAATCATTATATTTTTGTTTTGGGTTAATTTATATTTTATTACATCTTAAGCTCAATTTTCAAGGTCATCCCCTTTTAATTTATAATAATAATTATTATAATGAAAGTTTCAAATATACAAAAATCTATAAAAATTATTTTATGTATAATCTAATACGAAATCCTATACTTCCCCTAGCAATGTTACCTAGACTTCTACTTGTAACTGAATATCTAGAACCACTATCTAAGCATGAGCCACCACGAAAAACCTTATCACTATTACGTACTGCTGCCACCCATTCTCCAACATTTCCCGCTAAATCATATATATTTTTTACTTTCCAAATTTCACTATACCCAGTTGTTTTTATACTACCATATCCATCAACATTTGCAGGAGTCGTAGAATCGGAATAATTTCCGTAACTTCTACTATTGGTTATACTTAACACTTTATCACTTATATAAACACAAGTAGTATCCCAATCTATAGCGCTCATAAGTCCGCTTATTACAGAATTAGATACTTGATTATAAAGTCCTTCTGCACTATCCTTCGCATTTATATAAGATATATTATTCCAAACTATTCTATCTTTTTGAATCGTTGGCACACCTATTCCATCTTTAGCACTAGAATCGCTAATGGGTATTCCACATTCATATCTTCCGATATAAAATCCTCCATATTTTTGAACATCCGTTTTTGCATCTAAAACTCCAGAAGGTAATGTGTCTAGGCTAGTAGTGTCACCTTCTATTTTTTTATATGAATCAATACTATCAACGGCTATCCATACAAATTCATTTTCTGTGTTCTGATCTTTTATAACAACACCTGTATCTTTTGTACCAGTCACATAATCAAATCCTTTTGGAATTGGCACTCCATCGCTAGTAACTTTACCAATATATTGTTTCCACTCAGTTTTTACATTAGAATCTGTGGTAGTACTACCATCTGAACTTCCTCCATTATTATTTGAGCCATCAAAATTTCCATTTACAACATCTTCAAACCATTTTTTCTCTGTTTCATCAGTTCCACCATAAACTAGCTCACCTTTTGAAATGTATAACTTTTTGCACCACTTCTCAGATATGTCTTCTATATATTCCTTCATTTCTGAATAATTATCAAGTGAAATATTAACATTTTCTTTTTTGTATGATAAATTATCATAGGCCTTACTTGCATGAGTAGCTAACAATTCTTCCCTAAATCCTTTTACATCTGACTTAAATTTAACTTCGCTTGCTTTGGAAATTGGATTACTTTTAGAAAAACTCATTACTATTATTGATACTAATATAAGCATAACTACAATTGTTATAATTAGTACAATTAAGGAAATTCCCCTTTTTGTTTCTTTCATTTTTATCCACCTCTTAACATATAAAGTATACCATATATATTTTTTTTAATCAATACTATTTTTCTGAATTATTCATAATTTTCGCACAAATCGGACATAGATATCTATATTTAATATCCTTACCAATGTCCAGTGAATAATTTCTACATCTCTTACACTCTACACCATCAGCTGTTTCAATTTTAATATAACTTTTATCTGATATATTTGTTTCAAGTACAGATACATTAAGTGATCTTAAAAAGTCCTCATGATTTAAATCGATAAATTCTTTTGTTTTTTGATTTATTCCTAGTATAACTTTGGCTTGTAAAGAATTTTTGATTTTCTTATCTAGTATCTCCTTTTTTATCTTTATATTTACTTTATTTACAATAAAAAATATATTGTTCCATTTTCTTATTGCACTTTCATATTGATGTATGTCTACTGGCATCAATTTATTCCTAAACAACATTAAGTTATTTTCTTCCTCAGCATTACTGTGCCAAATATAGCTCCATGTTTCTTCAAAAGTAAATGGTAAAATAGGCTCCAAGAAAAGTAAAAGCGTCATAAAGATTTCATATAAAGTTGACTGTGTACTTTTTCTTTTTTTATCATTTGCATTTAATACATATAATCTAAATTTTATAACATTAAAATATTCATTACATAAAGATTCATTGCAAAACTTAAGTACGTCTAAATATACTTTATATAAATCAAGGTTATCGTAATTTGCTTCAACCTCTTTTTTCATTGCCATTAATTTTATGTACATATATTTATCCAAATCATCTCTTTGATCAATACTTAGTTTGTCTTTATTTGGATTAAAATCATACAAGTTTGATAAAAGGAATTTTATAGTTCTCCTAATTTGTTTATATATCTTATTTATATATATAACATTAGATTCACTTAGAACAGCTGTATTTTCAGAACTTCTCTGTACACACCAAAGTCTTAAAACATCAGTACCATATTTTTTCACAACACTTGACATATTAAAATTATTATTTAGCGTATTTACTTCCTCTTTTTTTATATCTTTTTCTTTTGTTTTTTCTTTCTTCTTATTCTTACCTTTTTTATTTTTATCAATTTTATCTTCTGTGCTATCTTTTTCAGCCACTTTTTTTATTTTCTCTTTTGCAATATTTACTTTTGGATGTAATAAAATTTTGTCAATATTTCGAATCTCTTCAAGGCTCTCATCATCGTAACTTATTGTTTTCATTTTTCTAATAAATGTATCTGTATTTTCAATACAAATATTTACTTTATCAACTCCATTTTCGCTAGTTAAATTGCTAATAAGAGGTACACACATAAGCTTAAAAAATTCATTTAAAGATGTTGTACTCTTAAACAAAAAGGAGCATCCACATTTTTCACAAATAACTTCGCCCTTTAAAATTTCCTCTGGAGTTTCTTTATACCAACTTTCAATCCCCTTTGTACTAAATAACTCTTTTAAAATAGAAATTACTCTATCATTAACTACTTCACTTGAACACTCTGCACAATAAAATACGGGTATTGGTGTTCCAAATGCACTCTCATTAGATATGATTTTTTCCTTGTTTTGTATACTTTCATATAACTTTTCTTTTATATATGTTTTTTTAGTTTCTTTACAATCGTTTAATTTAGATATTATATTATCAAATGAACTTTTTAATTTTTCATCATTTTCATTTTTCTTTATATACCACTCAAGTTCATTCCTATATACAACATCTTCTCCACATTCTTGACATTTTGGCATTTTTATTTTTACTAAATCTGTACATAACAAGTATTTTTTACTTTTTATATTTTCTAAAACTTTTTCGTTTACCTCTTTATAATACATATTTTTAAAGTTATATGCAAGCATCGTAGTTTTACCCTCTTTAGATAAATTGTTGTTTATTTTTACACCTGAATTTTCATTTGAAACCAAATAATCAACATAAGTATTTCCAGAAGAAATTATAGCAATACCAGATGAATGTTTTGGATTTAATACTACATATTCTCTTTTTGCTGGTATAACATTCAAATCCTTAGTATTTTCTAATGCATTATTACACGTCATTCCTATTAATTCTTTACCAAGTATTTTTTTCTTAATATCGTATTTAATATAAAAAGCTATCTCCATTATATAATCAACAAATTCAGAAGCTATTATATAATTTACATTTTTATCCTGTTGCTTTATTTGAACTACACTATATTCCATATCCTCAACTACAGCAAGACTGTTATCAAAGTCTAAAATCCAAGGTCTTATCGTACTTGCAACAAAATATGTATCATCAAAATTTTCTATATCGCTAAATAATCCTTTATCATACTTTACTCTAAAATTTAAAAAATAGTTTTCAACATCTTGTTTTTTTCTTGATATATTATCATTTTCAAGAGCCCTCTTGCATTTTGGGCACCAGTTAACAGGTCTTAAATCATGATATATCTTTTTTTCTTTATATAATTTCCAAAATTTTTCTATTATTCTAGATTCAAATTCTTTATTTAAAGTTGAACTATTAAAATTACTATAATTTATTATTGTTCCTAAATCTTTTATATTTTGAACTTGTTTTTTTACCGTTTCAGTTAACTCTTTTCTCCTTGCATCTCTCTTTTTTATAACTTCTTGTAATTTAGCTGTTTTTTCTTTTTGATTTTCTAGCATGTCATCTATATGTATAAAATCTAAATTATGATTTACCTTAGCTCCACTAAGCAGTCTATATCGTATAAACATATCCTTTAAAATTTTATTTTGAATATACGTTGGAGATAATTCATTTCTAATTACCATTGGATTTTCTAGTATATTATATATTACATTACTTAATTTATTTTTACTTAATACCTCTCTATATCTCCTAACATCTTGGATTCTTGCTAAAAAAAAGCTTTCCTTTTTTGTGAGGTCAGCATTTGTAGATATAGTTTTTTTAGGTAAATTCATATCACTTGAAAAATCAACCTTATCATTTATTTTCATATCAAATCCCTCTTAACTATATTTTCTGTTTTATTTATAAAATTATATCAGATATTAAATATTATTTCAATAATTTTAAATTATTTTAAGTAAAAGAAAAGAATATTGCACTACTATATAAACTAAATGTATTACTTGTTTACACATAGTTTACCAGAATATGTCTGCAATAATTGATGAGTAAATATAATAAGATTTTACCTTAAATTTACTATCTTCTATCCTTGTCAAACAAAATGACCAGGATTTTGATTTTTCCCTGGTCTTCTATATTATACTAATAATTTTGATATGCATATCATATTAATCATGGTTATTTTTCAAGTAACCAATCTATTACATTTATTTTTGTTATTCCATCATAGTCAGAAGATAGATCCATATCCATTGTTATTAAATATTTAGGATAATGATCTCCTGTTCTTTGTAATGATCTTAACTCTCTTTCTAAAACTTTTGCATCTCTTACTGTAAGTGATACTTGAAAATATTTTAAGCCACCTTGATTTTCTGCTACAAAATCTATTTCCAGATCATCAACTTTCCCAACATATACCCTGTAACCTCTTCTTAAAAGTTCAAGATAAACAATATTTTCAAGTATATGTCCCATATCACTGTTTGCTTTTTTTCCAAGTAAATAACTTCTTAATCCTGTATCTACAGAATAATATTTATAATCTCTTACTAATAAGTTTTTACCTTTAACATCAAATCTTTCTACTTTATATATTAAATAACTTTCTACAAAAGATGTTATATATTTATCAACCGTATGATTACTTATAGTCATTCCTTTACTTGTTAATGTATCACTTATTTTTTTAGTTGATATTGGACTTCCTATACTATCAAGTATAAATTTTATAATATTTTCTAAAATTGTTTTGTCTGTAATTTTATTTCTAGCCATTATATCTTTAAAAACAACTGTTGAAAAGATACTATCCAAATATTTATTTATATCATTTATTCCTAAATCTAATACGCTAATTGTTCCAGGCATTCCACCATTTTTCATATATTCTAAAAATAGTGATTGATAATTATTATTACCAGAAAATGCTGAAACATATTCTTTAAAGGATAATGGCAACATTTTTATTTCCACATATCTTCCTGTAAGCAAAGTTGCAAGTTCACCAGATAATAAAAACGCATTTGATCCTGTAATATAAATATCTATGTTCTTTTTTATATATAAACTATCTACTGCTTTTTGAAATCCTTCAATATTTTGTATTTCATCTAAAAATACATAATATTTTTTATCATCTTTTATTTTACTAACGACATAAAAATATAAATCCTTATAATTTGAAAAATTATATTCCAATGATTCCAAATTAATTGATACTATATGCTCTTCATCTATTTTTTCTTCTTTTAAATATTCTATAAATAATTCAAGTAAAGTAGATTTACCGCATCTTCTTATTCCTGTAACTACTTTAATTAAATCTTTATCCTTCCACTTTTTAAGTTCCTCTAAATACTCTATTCTTTTTATCATACTCATAAATTTCGCCTCTTTATATATATTATATACATTTTTTCATAATTTATCAATAGTTTTGGAAATATTTTTCCAAAACTATACGCTTTTCGAAATTTTTGGAAATTTTTTTAAATCAAAAAAATATTGCTTTTTTATATTATACATGTTATATTTTAAATATGTAAAACAAAGGTGGTAGTTAAATGATAAATAAACTAAAGAAAATAGATTTTAAACTTTTTGGAATAATTACTGTTATTGTTACAATACTCTGTAATGCTTTTTTACAAATGCATTATTCATCTGATACATTTGTATTAATGGATCTTGGGTATATGAATTATCCTCAAAAATACTTTTTATTAGATGGTAGAATTATTTCTGCCGCAGTATGCTTTTTAGCTGGAATTTTACATATTCCATATAACGCATACATAATTTCGATGGACGTAATTGCTATATTTTTCGTTTGTATAAGCATATATGTTACATATATAACAATATATAACATTATACAGCCAAAAACAATTTCAAAAAAATGTCTATGTTTAATGGCTAGCTTTGTGTTAATTTTAAACCAATTCTCACTTGAATACCTACTATTTCCTGAGTCTGCAGTTATGTGTTTAGGTCAGATGTTATGTGTAATATCCGCTTCGCTTGTATTATCTAACAACAAACATAAATATTTAAAAATTGGGTTAATGTTGTTTATTGCAGTATTTTGTTACCAAGGCGTTCTTAATATTTTTCCCGCACTTGCTTTACTATTTATATTTCTAAATCAAATAAAAAATAAAAGTAGTATAAAAGATAATATAAAAGAAATATTTAAGAAACTGTTAATTCCCGCTATAATATGCATTCTTGCTATTATAATTAATGTTATTGCAGTAAAAATCGGATGTAAACTCTTAAATGATAGTAGCTATAGACAAATTAAATTATTAGACTTTGAAAGTGTACTATTAAGGCTTAAAACCATTGGCATCTACCTTGATAAGATTTGGAATCAATCTCTAGAAATGCTACCTAAATATACTAACTGGATAATACTAATAATTACATTAATATTACTTAGTTTAAATAATTTAAGACTAAAAACAATACCTAAATATTTATTTTTACTTGTAGTAATTTTTATTTCTTGCATAGTTCCAATGTTTTTCTTGAACACTGGACCATGTGGAAGAGTAAACATTCCAATTAGTCAAATCATTGGAATATCATTATTATTTATCATAGCTACATTAGAAAATTTAAATACAAAAAAATATTTAAAGTACATATCTTATATTTTTATAATTTGTACATTTATATTAAATAGTATAATGATACTTAGAAATTCAAATGAACATATTGCTGCAAATAAAGTTGATGAAAATATGGGAAGAAGTATTAAATATATTCTTGAAAAATATGAAAGCGATACTGGAAATAAAATAACAAAATTTTCATACGTATATGATCCAGATCCTCAGCAATACGCTCCTGGAATTAAACATATAGGCTCACTTACTGAAAGAAAACTTGCTTGTTCTTGGTGTATATCTCAAGCCATGAATTATTATTGCGATAGAAAAATGGAAAAAGTAAGAATGCCAATTAAAATATATATTGAAAAAATAAAGAGAAAAAATTACACAGAATTTTCTGAAGAACAAGTAATATTTGATAATGATACAATGTATCTTTATGTATTTTAATAATAGATTTTAACCTCCACTTTAGTTTAATCTAAAAGTGGAGGTTCTATTATATATAGCTTTCTTAACTATTTCTAAATCTAAATATAGAATATATAATTTTTTGAACAAAAGTGACTTCGTCACTCCACCACTAACTACTTTTGTAGTTAGTGGTATTTTTAAAGATGTTGTATTTAAGTTTCCACCTATCTCTAGGCCACTCTTTTCTTTAACGGCCCTTGTTCTCGACCATTATCCATCGCAATTTTCGGCAAGAAATACATGATATGTTAATTTATATATTTTTTAAAAATCATACTCCGTATGTTCTATTACCATGCTCTTATTATTTCTTTATGACACCATAGACAATTTATTTTAATCACTAAACTTATAGAAAATGGTTACTTCCTTGTTTTCGCCAATTTCAATTTTTTCTATTAAGCTGTTTAACATATATGCAGTAATATTATCTTTTTCTAAAAATTCATTTATTATTTTTTCATAATCAATAGCTTGCTTTTCAAATTTAATAGAGTTTAATTCTTGCAATTTCTTTTGTTTTTCTTCTCTTTCTTTTACTTTTTTGTCTTTAATATCTTGAATCATTCTTTTAAAATCAGGTCTTTCAAAGTTTCTGCCACTATATTCATCATCAATATAAATATCGAAAATATTTAGATTATTTTCTTTTGCATATTGTTTTAATATTTCTTTTTGGTTTGTAATACTGTTACTTTCTCCTTGTAAATCATCGTCTTTAGATAACCTGCAATATAAAGCACAATTATATTTTTCTTGATTGTTTACTAACAAATTTTCCTCCTTGTATAATAATATTTGTGTTTTAATAAAGAATTTACCTATAAACCTATTGCCATTATAAGAATATTTTTATATACTATATGTAAAAGATTTTGAGATATATTCAAAGGGGCAATACTATGAACAGTTAATATGATTCAACAAATCTTGAGAGAAGATATAGAATCAGATATGAAAAATACTTAGATGAGGGGGCGAGAATATGATTGAAAAAATAGCAATTGTTGCAGATATACATGCAAATAAATATGCACTTTGTAAATTTTTAAAATATATAGATAACGAAGATATTAAATGTATATTAAATATAGGAGATTTTGTTCAAATTGGTCCAAACCCATATGAGGTTTCATTTAAAGTACTTAATGATATTAGATTTGTTAATATATTGGGAAATAACGAAACAAGTTTGTTTGAAATTGACGAAACAAATCCAAATGATGAAATTACACATAGACTATGGACCAGGAAACAAATGAAAGAAAATTTTGAAAAAATAAAGCTAATGCCTAAAACTAAAATTATAATAAAGAATAATGTAAAAATTCTTATGATACATTCCAGAAAAAATGACATTAAAGGAATGCCTTTAATATATACAGATGGCATAGATTCTTTTGTGAAGGATTATGAGGATTTTGGTACAGATATAGTTTTATTTGGACATACTCATGAAAAATTATATATTGAACATAATGGCAAAATTTTCATAAATCCAGGTAGTTTAGGTTGCTCTAAAAATGGAACAATAGATTTCGTTATACTAAAGATAGACAATAATCAAAATATAAAGTGTGATTTTGAATCCCTAGAATACGATAAAACTGAATTAATAAGAGATTATTATAATAATAATGTTCCAGATAAAGAATTTTTGCTAAAAACATTTTTTAAATATAATGATAATAAAAATATTAGTGCTAACGAATAAAAGGCAGATCAATCCTGCCTTTTATTTATCTAAACTAAATTCATTTTCTCTATCTTCTTTTTCTAAATCATTAATTTTATTTTCGTAATCCCATTTTAAATCAAATTCCTTTTTTTCGTATTCTTTTTTGATATTGTTCAGCTTTTTCTACAAGTTTTGCATTTCTTAATAATGCTTGTTGCATAAGAAAATGTCAATCTATAAAAATTTTGGCATAGTAATTTCAATATGACTTTCCTATTATATAAAAAATCCTTTCAAATTATTTTTATTATTTGAAAGGATTAAACTATATATACAAAAATTATCAAATTCCTAACTTATCATATGGAATTAGCACCTCAAAATCACCAAGATAATATGAAGCTACACTATAATTTGGAAAGAATAAAATTATTCCTTCTTTAGAAAATACAAAACTCTCAAAATTATCTTTTTTAGCAAAAGTTCCTGTTTTTAACATATCCTCTTTTTCAAGTAATTCTGTTTTTTTACTTAAATTTTCATAAGAGTATTTAGAGAAAACCTCAATTATATTTTTATTATTTTTTAATAAGGTATCTATTGTTACAAACTCTTTACTTTTTTTGTTATAATTAACTGTTTTTATACTGCTATCTGGATGAGCCCCACCAAAGTCACAAGAATAAGTAATTAAGAAAGATAAATAATCATTATATTCGTAACCATTAAAATTAACGGTAAGTGTGAATTTTTTATCATTTCCAAGTAATTCTAATGACTCTGTTTCTTTTATGAAATCTTCTATTATTTTGTTATATATACTACTTACCTTATCATCTAAAATATCAACCCCAGTTACAGGCATATACGCTTTTACTACATATTTTTCTTCCTCTTTATTTATTTCTGTAACTTTGCAACTTTCATTTGATACCACATCTTTTACATTTACAGCAATATTATCTGAACTTAAATTTACAAAATATGTAACAATAATTAATGTAAAGCCTAAAAAAAGTGCTAAGATGTAATTCTTCCACATTTAAATCACCTATTACATCATATGCACTTTTTCTAAATATATAATTTTATTCTACCAATTTATATGGTCTATTTAAATAATCTACTAATTTTTTTGATTCTATATTTCCATTAATATATGATATTATTTCCACATCTGGGCATATATCTAACATATATTGTAAACATACTCCACAAGGAGAGATGTTATCCTCTAAATTATTAGCTCCTTTTTTTCCACCTACAATTGCAATTTTTAAGAACTCTCTTTCACCATGTGACATCGCATTTTGAAATGCAACCCTTTCTGCGCAATTACTAAGTGAAGGTATTGTTTTTTCTTCAATATTTGCTCCTATATATACTGTACCTGATTTTGCAAGTAAAGCTGCTCCAACTCCAAATGATGAAATACCTGTTACAGAGTTTTTCCAAGCTAATTTTGCAATATTAATTAATTCTTCATTTGTCATGTTAATTTTCTCCTTTATATTATTTATTTAAAATATTATGCAATATATCTGATAGTTCCGGTTTCATAAGAATTATTTGATATATAATAAGAACAACAAGAACACCAATTATCGCACTTATAATCATATATATTGGTCTAATTTTAGTATTTTCAATTCTAATTTGCGCAATTATTACACTAAGTATAAGAGCAACTCCACCAACTAAAATACTTTTAGTAATTATATATACATAAGTTGTAAGTCCAAAAGCAAGTGCAACTCTTGCACTAGGATATGCTTGAGAATATTTTGAGCCTTTTCCAAGAATTCCTTTTAAAATAACAGCAAGAATTACAACAGCAAAAATAATTGTAAAAAGTATATACAAATTTGAACTAAATATTGTTGAAATAACAGAAGTAGTTGCCATTGTAAGCTTATCTGCAAATAGGAAAAATGCAACAATAACTGCAACTATTGATGAAATCAAAACACCTCCTGCTGCAATATCTTTAGCTGCCTTTGCCCTATCATCATATTTATCTGTTATAAGGTCAACAATATACTCTACTGTAGAATTTATCATTTCAGCAAATATTACAAAACCTATAGTAAGGCATAAACACGCAAATTCTGTTTTGGAAAAATCAAAAAATAAACTGCATAACAAAACAAAAAGCCCTATAATATAATCAATTCTTAAATTTCTTTCAGTTTTAAAAGCCCTAATTACGCCATCTAAAGCATGTCTCATTGCTGTAAAAAAAGTTTTATTTTTCGTATGCTTTAATTCGTCAAGCCTTTTTTGTTTTACTTCCTCTTTGCTAAGCCTCGGCTTTTTTGTTGAAGTTTCCTCTTTTTTCATATCATTTTTATCCATCTATTTTTCAACTCCTAATTCATTCAATACTTTTTCTTCTAAAGCACGCATTTCTTTTCTCTCATCATCCTTAATATGATCATATCCAACTAGATGACACATTCCATGAGTTATCATGTATAAAAGTTCTCTTAAAATTCCTGTTTCATACTCAACAGCTTGTACTTTTACAACATCAAGACAAATTATAATATCTCCAAGTTCAACTTCTTTTATTTTCTTTTCATCTTCTTGTTTTTTCAAATTATTTAATTCATCTTTTGTAAATATAGGGAAAGATAACACATCTGTTACCTTATCTACCTCCCTATATTCTTTATTTATGTTTTTTATTTCTTCTTTAGAAGCACTTGTAATTGAAACAGCTATTTCATCAAAGTATAATTCTTCATTTTCTGCAACACTCTTTACAATCTTTTCAATATACTCTTGAATATTTACCTTTTCATCAATGTTTTCTTTTGAGAAGTCAATAATTCCTTCATCTAAATCAATATTTATCTTGCATTCTAAACTCATTAGTTTCCCCTTTCAACAAATTCTCCAATTTGTTCATTAATTACATATTCCACTTTTACCTTTATACCATCTTGTATATCAGATATATTTTCCGTAGTATCGACAACCGTTGGATTTACACACTGTGTTAATACATTATTTTTTAAATATTCGTCCATATCAATCTTTGCTATTTGTTCTATTTCTTCCTTTGTCCTAAATACTTCAACCTCGTTATATTCACTACATTTATATATATCAAAAGAAATCGTATTTCTAAATATTTCAAACTCTTTACTATTTTTAGTTATATCATATTTCTTCAATTTATTCAAATAATTTATCATATTTTCTTTAGAATTAATAGTAATTCCAAAAGTTGTCCTTTTTTTGTTAGTATACTCTTTATTACAAACTTTATACATATACTCTTTTTCAAATGTATATATATTATCTACTCTTGCATATCCTTTTGCTGGTACCTCACCTATAATTTGCTCATTTCTATCATATACATTTCCCTCTATCAAGGTATCTCCTTTATTTACATAGTCTAAGGCTTTAAACTTGGAAGTACCACTTTCACTAACAAGTTTTGTTATGACACCAGACTTTGTAGCTTTTATATCACCTATACTTGTTTGTTGAATATTTTTTTCATCCATTCTTGTTTTTTCCACAACTTTAACTATTGCTCTTGTTCCGTCAATTTCAATACCAACCCAAGACAATTCATTTTCCATTGCTCTAAGTTCATTTACTACTTCTTTTTTATCAAGTCCAATTTTATTTCTACCTATATATAGTCCACTATCTTTCAATTTAGATATAATAATTTCCTTACTTACTCTCTCATTTCCTACAATATCTATGTCCCATATAAAAGTTGAAAAAGCTATACTAAAAACTATTATTAAGAATAGAAATACGAAGATTAACTTTCTTTTTCTATATTTAAATAGTGTAAAGTACAACCCCTTTTTTTCTTTTATACTGACTTTGCATTTTGTCTTCTTTGTAATACTTCTTAATTTTTTAAAGTCAGCTATATTCATTTTAAACCTTATTACACCTTTTACTATATTCCTAATTTCCCATATTTTTATGTTATTAATCCTACATAGATTTATAAACCTTTCTGTAAAAAATCCCTCTATTTGTACTGTTATAATTCCTGTCATATTACGTATATTATTTGTTATCCCCATATTTATCCCTCTACTTTTGATAATTTATACTATAAATATCCCCTTCAACAACTAAATCAAAGTCTGTTATTTCCTTAATATCCAAATCTTTTCCGTCTATTAGAATATCCATATTATTAGCCCTTATTTTTATATAATCATCATAATAATCTATAATTTGTCTATATCCCTCAATAAGAACATTATTATTTTCTATTGAAGTTAACTTTGTAGATTTAGATACAACCTCTCGAGGTAATTCTAAAAAACATGAAAATTTTTCCTTTGCATCTGATATATTCTCTTTTACATGCATATTTTTTACTAATTTTCTGTACCACCTATTACCATTATTTTTTTTCCTTTTCATGCTATTCCTCCTTTTACATTATATTATATTAAACTCTTTTTATTCTTAAGGAATATGTCGAATTTTGTAAACATGTTGTGCCACAAAAGCTTACAAATTAATTGACAAAAGCTTTTTTTTGTAGTATATTTATTTTATGTGTAAAAAAATGGAAGTTAAGGAAAAAATATGATAAAAATTGGAATGTGTGATGATAATTTAAATAGTATAAAGATTGCATCAAAATTATTAGAATCAGAAACTATAGAACAAAATTTAGATGCTGAAATATCAATAATTTCAAGCAATCAAAAAGAAATTTATGACGCTATATATGAAGGTAAAATTGATATATTATTTCTAGATATTGATTTTAAAAATAATGGAAAAAATGGTATAGAATTTGCCAGAGATTTAAGAAAAATAAACAAAAAATTTTATCTTGTCTTTTTATCTGCTCATCAAAGATACTTGCACGTATCTCTTACCACAAAAGTTTTTGACTATTTGGTAAAACCTATCAATAGAGAAACACTCAGAGAATTAGTTGCAAGGTTTAAAGATGAATTCGAAACAAATAAATCTATATTTTTGCACCTAAATAAATGGGAATATGTAAGGACTAACGATATCCTATATATTGAAAAAGATGGAAAGAAATCTATTATATTTACTGAATCTCAAAAATATACAACAAACAAAAACTTAAACAGCTTATTATCTGAACTTCCAAAAAATTTTTTAAGATGTCATAAATCGTACATTTTAAATTCTAATAAAGTATTAAGCATTGATAAAAAAGAAGGACAAGCCTTTTTCGGAAAGGATTTTTCTTGTCCTGTTAGTAGCCAATTTGAATTATAGCATAAATGTATATGAAAAAGGGGATTTTTATATGGAAATTTTAATAGTTAGAGGTCTAAGCTCAATCCTTGAAGCTGGTCTATGGACCTATTTTATCGTCTCAGTTTCTAAAATAATTTCAAAAGAAGAGATAAACTTTAGTAAAAAACAAATTATATTGTTCTTTATATCATTAATATTTTTAACTGAATTGCGGTTATTTAATAAGAGATCATTTTCCATTAGTTAACTGGTTAATAATATATCCTAGTATATTTATTTTATCAATCTTCATTTTAAAGTTAAATGCCGTAAAATCTATTACTATAGTTATAACAAATCTAGTAACATTAATTATTACTGAATTAATGTCAGCATTTACATGTATGAGTATTTTTAAAATCGATTCAAATATTTTACTAACTAATTGGGTATATACAACCATTGCACTTGTTATTCAATACACATTATTTTTTGCAGTTATTAAAATAGCAAATATGATATCAAAAAACAAAAGTGAATTTAAAGATATGTTATCATCTATAAACAAAAAAACAGTTATTACAGTACTCTCTATACTTGCTCTTTGTATTTTTCCACAAGTAATTATATATGTAATAAACAAATATAACTATCCTACATACTTTTTAATACTAAACTCAATCCAAATGATTATTGTATGTATTGTAATATTTAGCTCATTTAAGAATTCTATGGAAAAAGAAAAAGCAAAAAGTGATTTAATGACAATAACATTGCATAATAAAACCATGACTGGAATGGTTGATGGAGTAAGAAAATTAAAACATGATTACAATAATATAATGCAAGCTTTAAATGGATATATGTCCACAAAACAATATGATAAACTACAAGCACATATTAATTCTGTAATTGGAGAATGTAGTGATATAAATAATTTATCAGTCATTAATCCAAAGATTTTTAATGATCCTGCAATTTATGGAATAGTTGGCGCAAAATATTTTACTGCAATTGAAAAAGATATAAAATTTGAATTAGATATTTCTACAAATATTGCAAATATTAATTTTTCAATGCCTGACCTTTCGATAATACTAGGAATTATACTTGATAATGCTATGGAAGCAACTACAAAACTTGAAAAAGGAAGATATATAAAGCTTGAAATGAGATTTGATAACAAAAAATGCGCTGATATTATTCGCGTATATAATACTTACGATACAAGCATTAATATTAATACAAAAGATGTATTTAAAAAAGGTTATTCTAGTAAAGAAGTAAAATCAGGAATAGGTCTTTGGGAAGTCAAAAAATTAATTGATAAATCTGGAAACTCTCAAATATATGCTTCAATTGAAAAAAATCAATTTATTCAAAATATAATAATAGAAAAATGATGATATGTTTAAACATTATCATCATTTTTTAATGTAAATATATCTCCATACTTTTATTGTACGGAGATATAGAATGTGTAAAAAATTATTTTTGTATTAAGCATCTTGGAGCTTTAGGTTGGTGAATTAATAATACAACACAACTATTAGTTGATGATCTAGCATATTTTTCGACCATTTTTTTGAAGAATTTTTTCATTTCTTTCCCCCCTTATATTTGATATACCGTACAAATTATATTACTAACTTTGCACTATTAGATAAACTTTTTAATTTATATTTCATACTATTTCATTTAAAATAAACAATATACTATCGTATATATAATTAAAAAGCAATATAATAAATACAATATATCTAATATTTAAAGAATAATATTTTTATTATACTATTCTTTATTTTCATTATAGTATTCTTTGAATTCATCTGACTCATAACTATGTTTGCATCTTAAAATTTTATACATAAAGTTACTAGTAAAAAAATCAATTAAAAATACTGTGGAGATTACTATTCTTGCGTATTGTTCATTAAATCTTGTTAATACCAATGTTGAAATATATATGAACACTATTGAAACAATTGCAGATATTTTATACTTCTTTCTTTTACCTTTATTTAAAATAGGTATTTCTTCCGTATCAGCAGGGACATGTTTATATATTACATATAATGAATAAATAAAAATTAATGCTGACACTATATATAAATAAATTACAGGAACATTAACAAATTTTCCAATAATTACTGGTATAAAGAAATATAGTGAAGTAAAAATAAAACATTCTGTATTTGTTCTTGCGTGTGCTCCTCCAACTAATACTTTATAAAGAATTGTTATTAGCAATACAACACCGACTTGAGGTAAAATGTGAAAGAATAAACTTACTATAAAAACAAATAGATATTTAGGTACATCTTCTACTATTCTTGTTATCCCAAATAACATTATTTCTCGTTCATTTCCTTCTACAGTTTCGCCTCTATACAAGAAATGATCTAAAAGGTAATTGCTAACTTTATCAACCATTAGCCTCACCACCTAACTAAATTATATATTATTTTTTTGAATATATTTAAATTTAGTCTTAAAATGTCATATTTTGGATTTATAATCTATAATTTATTTTTTTAGGTCACTTTTTGGCTGGTTTAGGACATGCTACTTTTCTTATTTTGTAACAAAATATTTTTATTTATCATAATATACAAAAAAGGAGGTTATATATGCAAAATGATAATTTAGAAAAAAGTGATAGATTAGATTTTATTATTAATGACAACTTAAATGAATGTTTACATATAGGAGATAAAGCACCTTTATTTAACGCAAAAACCACTTTTGGAAACATTAAATTAAGTGATTACGCTGGGAAATGGCTTATACTTTTCTCCCACCCACGGTGATTTTACACCCGAATAAACATACAATTTGGGGAAATATAATAATTAAATAAATCTGCATATTATTTAGTAAATACCTAAATAAATATAACCACGGGATTTCCCGTGGTATATCTAGATATAAAATAAAAAATATATTACACAAAAATAAAACATATACAGAAATAGTTAATATTTAAAATAACATACTTGTAAGAAATATTAATTTTTTGATATGAAGTAACATTTCACAACAATAAAATTAATTACAAAATATTATATTTTTTGTTTATTAATTCAAAAGCTTTTTTCACATCATATTCATCAGTTATACTAATGTTACATTCTTTAATATCCTTTAACATTTCTTTTTTTGTATTTTTAATTTCCAAAGCTGACTTTCCATCGAAATTATTCGTATTTTCATATTCGATTAAAGTACCTAGATCCTCAACAATTTGAAAGGCAAATTCTCTACCATTTTTTTCATATACAATAACATGATACTTTACTTCTATAAGTTTGTAAAATCCCAAAAATCCAAATAAACTTTCTGCCTTTATTAAATCGTTACAATCCAAGTTTACTTTTTTTTCTGAAATAACATCTCCATTATTGTCTAATTCTTTATTTTTATATGTTATTTTTCTAATTACTTTTCCATCCAATTTTAGATTTCTTAATATTACAGAATGTTTTAATAATTTTTGTATATTTTCTTTTTTTATTTCAACATCTAAATTCGTCAAATATATATCATCAATATCACTTTCACGTATTTTGGTAAAGCCTTCCTTTTCTAGTTTACAAATTGCATCTTCAATTTTTTCAGTTAACCTTACAGTTATTTCTACTTGTTTCATTTCTAATCCCCCCATATATTTCTTTGAGTTTTAGTATATATTAAATTTATAAATTAATCAAATAAAATGAACAAATATATGTAATTATTAAAATATTTAATTTTTCACTTTTTATTAATTATAACTTAAGGCAAAAGAAATATCCTCACTCTTTTATGCATAAAATTTATTATAAATGATATAAAGGAGTTAAGAGTAATGCAGATTACAAATATAGAAATACAAAATAAAAAATATGTTCAATTTTATTTAACAAAAGAAGAACTAGAAAAAGATGAAACAAAAAATATAATTGAAAAATACAAAAAAGAAAAATATAACGTAGCTATTTTCTTAACTGGAAAAGAAGATTATTCCGAAGTTCTTAAAAACATAATAAAAAAACAAATGGAAGCAAATAAAGATGTCTAATAATATAATTCTAAATAAAGTCAAACAGGAATTTGACAATAAAATAACAATTGTACGGATATTGTAGATTGTCTAGAGATGAAGACAAAGAAAATTATGCAAGTATTGAAGAACAAAAACAAATTATCAAAGATTATGCATTAACTCGTAATTGGACTATCTCAGATTTCTATATAGATGACAATGTTTCGGGATATACGTTTAACAGACCTTCATTTACAAAAATGATTGAAAAAGTAAAAGAAGGAAAAATAGATGTAGTTATAGCAAAAGATTTATCAAGAATCGGAAGACACAACGGAAGGGTATTAGTTTTAATAGATGAATTTAAAAATATTCAAAAAAATTTAATATTAGTTTCTGAAATGGGTGGTACTTATGATGTTTTAAACGACAGAGATGATACTATTGGAATTACAACATGGTTCAATGAGAGATATGTTAAAGATTGTTCAAGAAAAACTAGAGACCACATGTATTCTAAACAAAAAACTGGAAGATTAATTATGGGAAGTTATTATGGATATATAAAAGATCCAGAAGATATAACAAAACTATATGTTGATGAAGAATTACGACCTGTTATAGAATTAATATTTAAGCTTTATACTGAAAAAAGTTGTGGAAGAAGAAAAATTTGTGACATTTTAAATAGTAAGTATAGCTATCCTACTCCATCTTTATACTATCAAACAAAACATTTAGAACGTGGTAGAATATATAAACATCCAGTTCAAAAATTATGGTGTACATATATGGTAAAGAATATCTTAGAAAATGATATATATTGTGGTACACTTAGAACCCATAAGAAAAAAACTGTATCTATAAGAGGCAAGGTTGTAAAACTTCCAGAGGAGGAACATTTTGTGTTTGAAAATCATCATGAGCCAATTATATCTAAAGAAACTTTTAACTTAGCACAAGAGATAAGAAAAAGAAAAGTAAATTCAAAAAGTACATCAAGTACAAGAAAAAGAATTTATTACTTTTCAGGACTTTGCAGATGTGGTGATTGTGGATTTGGAGTAAGTGGAATTACAATAACCAAAAAACATTCTCAAAAAGGCTATGAATGTTCTAGTTATAGAACTTACGGAAAAGCCAGATGTAAATGCCATGAAATTAAAGAATCAGATATAATTATACATTTTAAAGAATTTTTAAAATTTACAAAAAAGCAATATATTAATGAAATAAATAAAATACAATTTAAAACAAAAACTAATGTTAAAACAAATAATAAAGAAAAAATTAAATTTAAGATCGAAGATCTAAATGCTGAACTTAAAGTCCTAATAAATCAAAAAGTTAAAGATTTAACCAATATTACAAATAATTATCAAAAAAAAATAATTGAAAATACATATAAAGAATTAGAAAAATATAAAACTAATCGTATAGAACAATTACAAAAACTATCAGAACAACAACAAGAAGATTTAGACATAAAAAAATTAAAGACGGCAATAGAGTATTTTGATGATATTATAAAATCTAATAAACCAAATAGATATATTTTAGAGTGTTTAATTAATAAGATATGGATTTATCACGATAAGAGTGTGAAATTTGAGCTAAAACCAGACATTAAAAAGTTAGTATAATAGAACTTTTTCAAAATAATGTGTAATATATTTAAAAGTTATTTGCAAAAAGTGGCTAAATATGTGAAAAGTCGTTTGAAAAATGTGCATATTTTCCTCAAAAGTCGTTTGATTTTTGTGAAATATAGAAAAAATAATTAAATAACAATCCCCAAATTGTAAGTATTTACCCCCGTCTGTACAACGGAGTTTCTAGCTTTTGCAAAAATGTATCCAGAATTTCAAAAAAGAAATTGTGAATTATTAGGACTTTCAATTGATAGTACCCCTTCACATCTAGCCTGGGTAAATAATATACAAAAGTCTACAGGTATAACGATTCCATTTCCAATAATAGCAGATAGAGATATGCAAATTGCAAAAAAATATTCAATGATTGCTCCAAATATTGATAATACGCAAACAGTAAGATCAGTCTTCTTTATTTGTCCAGATCAAACAATTAGAGCTATTTTACAATATCCTATGGCAAATGGTAGAAATATTGCTGAAATATTGCGACTTCTTGATGCTATGCAATTTACAGATGAAAACAAAATAATGACACCAGCAAATTGGTTACCAAATCAACCTGGTATAACACCAATGCCAAGTACTTACGATGAACTTGTTAAAAAGCAAAATAACTTAACTGGATTTAATTGTATTGATTGGTATCTATGTTTTAACACAAATATACCAAATGATATTCTTTCTGATAAATAAAAAGAAAAATTTAGGGAGGTATTGATATGAATAATAGTTGTTGTTCAAGTTCTGGAAATGGCCTTTTTGGTGGCAACTGTTGTATTATTGTTGTTCTTATAATAATAGTATTATTCTGTTGCTGTTCAAACAATGGAAATTCAAATAATAATTGTTGTATGTTATAACAAGATTTGCCCTAGCTTTCTTAGCTAGGGCCTTATTTATATGTTTTTAAAATAAATAATTTAATTAATTATTATTACATATAAAGAAAAATTTCTAGTATTCATTTTCAAACTGAATATCGTAAATATCATTAATGTTTATTTTTTCGCCTGAATCTAATAATATCCTTTTTTTATACTCATCTATTTTTGTAACTAATCCATTTGAAATAAAATATTTTCCACCACTTTTTTTCAAATCTTTTACAAAATATATAATTTTTACATATATATTTTTTTGTATATTTAATTTTATATAATTTAATTTTTGATCAATTATACACTTTAAATTATCATCAATAATTAACATCTCATCCGTTGTTCTGACTGTTTCATCTATTGCATCACTATATCCGGTTAATGCTGCAAATGGTGCAAATTGAAAAGCTCTATTTGATATACTCATTTTTTCATGTTTACTTGAGACATGATGTTCTAGATTTATAATATCACTATAGTCATCATTTATTAATTCAAACTTATTCACTGTGTCCACCTATCTGCCTATTTCTACTAAGCGTAGTTGCTCCTTCCTCTAAATTAAACGCCTTAATAATTGCATTTTTTCCATATTTATTTTTTATACCTATAACAGTTTCTTGTAATTTCTTTTCTTTTTGTAATTTTTCATCTTGTTTTAATTTTTCTTCAATATCTGTAAAAAAAT
The DNA here is from genome assembly GCA_000433755.1 of Clostridium sp. CAG:465. GTDB lineage: Bacteria > Bacillota > Clostridia > TANB77 > CAG-465 > CAG-465. Next base: position 22,501 of record FR891275.1, read on the forward strand.
CTAATTGCTCATATGATGTTGATATTTTATCCTCTCTTAATAAATTTCCAACACAAATATTAATCTTTCTAATTAATAAATCTTTATTTACTATTTTATCAAAAAGCTTCAAAAATCCATCCATAATAGTCATAGTAGAAGATGTCATATTTTCTAGTCTAAATGTTCCATGTGCAGGTTTTGGCACCATTCTTCCATATCTATCTTCCTTTAGCTTTCCATTAAAATTGCTATTATACTTTAAATTTTCCACATCATAATCAACTGTCAAAACTAACATGTCTGTCAAATATTTCTTACCAACCATATCTAATACAAGTAAATCTACCATTTCTTTTAATATCAACCTACTTTTTTCATAATTATATGGACAGCTTAAAACTTGACCAGAACTTATACTTTTACTTTCAGGTTTGCATCTCTTTATATCAGATATAGTTGTACATTCCCATCCCCAACTATGATCAATTAAAAGTTCTGCATTAACTCCAAATAATCTATATAACAAATCTTCATTTAAAATAGAACATCTTGCCACATCTCCCATTGTATAAATACCATATCTTTCAAGACTTTTGCTATATCCCTTTCCAACTCTCCAAAAATCTGTAATTGGAGTATGTGACCATAATTTCTTTCTAAAACTTCTCTCATCTAATATTGCAATTCTCACCCCATTACAATCAGGTTCAGCATGTTTTGCAAGTATATCCATTGCTACCTTACACAAAAACATATTTGTACCAATTCCAGCTGTAGCAGTTATACCAGTTGTTCTATATACATCCATGATAATTTTAGATACCAATTCTTTAGCTGTAACATTGTATGTTTTTAGATAACTTGTTAAATCACAAAACACCTCGTCAATCGAATACGAAAATATATCATCTGGAGAAATATATTTTAAATAAACATTATATATATCAGTACTATATTTCATATAATAAGCCATTCTAGGTTTAGCAATTATGAAATCTAATTCCAAACTGTTATTGTTTTCTAATTTTGTATCGTCATATGATTTACCAATAAATTTGTTATTATTTGCTTTTAATCTTCTTTTAAAATTTACATTTCTAACTTTTTCATTAACTTCAAAAAGTCTTGCTCGTCCTGGAATTCCATATTTTTTTAAACTAGGTGAAACTGCTAGACATATAGTTTTTTCCGTTCTAGAACTATCAGCAACCACAAGGTTTGTTGTTAGAGGATCAAGGCCTCTTTCCATACATTCTACTGAAGCATAAAATGATTTTAAATCAATAGAAGCATATACTCTTTCCACATTTTTCACCTCTTAATTAATAAATTAAAAATTAGGCACATATTTTTCCTCATTTTTTCCAAGTCTTTGAAAATATCCATTTTCAAGGCCTAAATCATACATATACTTTTCAATAATATGATATTCTTTTTTTGTTATTTTCCTATTTAACTCATTTATATTTTGTGCTTCATTTGTTGGGAAATACTGTGCCATAATACTCACATAAGCCTCTTTACCAATATTTTCTACAATCCATTCTAATACATTCTTAGTATTTTTAGTATTATTTGGAAGTATTAAATTTCGTATAATTAATCCTTTTTTTATTATACCATTATTATCAAATATAGGATGTCCAACTTGCCTATACATTTCAAGAATTGCACTAGAAGCAAAGTCAAAGTATTTATTTACACCAGAATATTTAAGTCCCAATTCGTTACTACAGTATTTAAAATCTGGAAGATAAACATCAATAAGGCCATCTAATTCCTTTATAGTATTTACATTTTCATATCCACTAGAATTATATATTACAGGAATATTAAGTCCATTTTTCTTCGCTAAAATTAAAGCCTCTTTTATGTGTAAAGCATAAATGGTAGGTGTAACTAAGTTTATATTGCAAGCACCTTCTTCCTGTAAATTCAAAAATATATCAGCAAGTTCTTTTATTGAAATTTCTTTTCCTTTTCCCTCTTTACTTATTTTATAATTTTGGCAATAAACACATCTCAAATTACAATTAGAAAAAAATACTGCTCCTGAACCTTTAGTTCCACTTATACAAGGTTCCTCATAAAAAAATTTTGAGCTCAGTGCTATTTTTACATTTTCTCCTGATTTACAAAAACCTCTTTTTTTATTTTCCCTATCCACTAAGCACATATGTGGACATAAATTACATTTATTTAAATACATCATAATAATATAATTATACAGTAATTATATTATAAAAACAAGTTTAATAGTTAGAATTTCTATACTAAGCAAGCTACTTTTTTTAGCTCTCTTGCATTATCTAAGGCTATTGTTGTAATAGTACCAGACGAAATTCTTGCTATTTCTTTTATTGCCATATTATCATCTAAAAGTTCTATTTTAGATGATGTATGATTATTTAATGATTTTTTAGAAATATAATAGTGATAGTCAGCATAAGCTGCAACTACAGCTAAGTGAGTAATACATAGTACTTGATGATTTTTTGAAACCTCTTTTAATTTAAGACCTACAGCACTACCAGATTTTCCACTTATTCCAGTATCTACCTCATCAAATATTAAAACAGGTACACTATCAGTTTTTGAAAGAACGTTTTTTATAGCTAGCATTATTCTTGAAATTTCACCACCCGATGCAATTTTACTAAGACTTTTATAATCATCACCTAAATTTGTTATTATTTTAAATGAAACATTATCTAATCCCCTACTTTTAAAATTTCTATCCTTACTAAATTCAACATTTACTTTAATCCTAGCATTTTTCATTTCTAAATCACTTAGTTCTATATTTATTTTTTCCTGTAATTTTTTGGCCATATCTTTTCTTGTATTACTCATTTTACATGAAAGTTCATACATTTTTTCTTGTATATTTTCTAATTTTTTTTGAACCTCATTTAAATGTTCTTCCATGTTTTCTATTTCCTCTTTTTTTGCAATATTTGACTCTTTATACTTTAGTATTTCCTCAATATTATTTCCGTATTTTCTCTTTAAAGAATAAAGTAAATCTAGTCTTTTTATAACATCATTATTATAATTTTCATCAAATGATAATTCCTCTTTATAATTAAATAGTTCCTGTGACATATCTTCTAAATCATAATATATTCCTTCTATTCTATCACTTTGTTTCTTATACATATCATTAAACTGAGATATCCTATTTAAATTTTTTACAACTTCATTTATATTATTTAATATCTCAGATGATATTAATTCTTCTGAAATATTAAGTGCTTCATTAATTTTTTCAGCATTTCTCATAATTTTTGATTTTTCTTCTAACTGTTCTTCTTCACCAACTTTAAAATTTGCCTCTTCTATTTCATTTATTTCATAATCTAATAGATCAAGCATTCTCTTTCTTTCTTTTTCACTTCCAAAATTTTCTTTTAATTCAAGGCTAAATTTTAAATACTCATTATATAACTTAGTATACTCTTCTTTATCTTCTAAAAGTTCATCTTTAGCATATGCATCTAAATAAGTTATATGGTTTGATTCATCTAATAAATTTTGATTATCATTTTGTCCATGTATGTTTATAACATGACTCATATATTCTTTTAATTCATTTACTGTAACAAGTCTTCCATTAATCTTACATTTATTTTTTCCACTTACACTTATTTCTCTTGAAACTATATCGTTTTCTGTATTGGAATCTTTATTTATCATAATTTCAACTAAACAATAATTCTCACCTGTTTTTATTACATCCTTAGAAAATCTAGAGCCACAAATTAGAGATAAAGCATCTACAAGCAAACTTTTTCCAGCACCTGTTTCTCCTGTAATTATATTAAGCCCTTTTTTAAAATCCACCGTTATATTATCTATTATTCCTATATTTTCTATGTGCAAAGTTTCTATCACAATACCACCTCATCAAATAAACGTTTGTTCTTGAATATTATATCACATTTTTATATTTTGTCAATACGTTTGTTCTTTTGTTATATATAATTATATCTCGTCAAAATAGCATTGTTTATTTTATACGTAAATTCAACTAATTTATTTACATAATTTTGACTTTTTGCCTATATTATGTTATAATATAATTGTAAATTTAATATACACTATTGAATGATTAATTCGTAGGTATTCTCAAAAAAATATTAAAGGAGATTTTACAATGAAAAAGTCATTAAAGAAAACTATCGCTTACTTAAGGCAGTTCGTAGGTTATGAAATTATCCGTACTAAGCCTACTACAAATGTAGTTGATTGGTCTTATACAGATGAACCTGTTATTTTTGTTGGCTTAACACAGGATGGATGTATAAAATACATAGATCCTAAATTTGATGACAAGGTTAGAATCTTACCATTAACCTTTACCGATCGTAATTGGATTACATTTAAAAAGGCGTCAAAACCCAAGGGAAATCCTCTAAATAAATGGAGAGGAAAAAAAGTTGTAAGAAACTGTCCTACATGTTATGGAGATGAATCCTTTTTACGCAGTGATGTACCTGGTGACGAACAAATACTCATATCCGCATCAAAATATCATATTATACTTGAGGATAAATTTCTGGGTAAAATTACCTATAACTCCAGATACAATAATCCAAACGACTGGGAACTTGCTTAAGCAAAAGCACCTGAGATTAATTTCTCGGGTGCTTTATTATTCAATTTGTATAAACACATCTTTAATATCATCATATTTGTATAATATACTTTTTTTAATTCTTTTTAGTAATTCTACTGTAAACTTTAAATTTTTTGAGTCATTAATAGCTAATACAATTAACAATATATATTTACTACCTATAGGCTTTGCACATATTTTATCTATTTTTAAAACTTCTTCATTTTTTAAAATATCATTTTTTATTTTGTTAATATACTCTTTATTAATATTTTTATCCATTAAGATTTCAAATGAAGATATAAACAATTTAATTCCTGTATACCCTATCCATAAAGCAATTAATATTCCAATTATGTTATCAACAAAAGTTATCCTAAAATAACTAAGTATAATTCCAATCATTGTAACAAGAGATATTGCTACATCATTTCTACTATCTAGGATACATGATTTTATAAGTATACTTTTTATTTTTTTATACTTTATTTTAGAATATATACACATAAAAAATTTTAAAATAATTGTTACTAAACAGACAATTAAAGAAATATATGAAAATACAACAACATTCTTTGTGATTATATTTTTAATAGACGATATAACCAGCATAATGGATGTTACAATCATAAACACACTAATTAAAAGTCCAAAAATGTATTCTGATTTTCCATAACCAAAACAGTACTTGTCATTTTGCTTTTTTGCCGAAATTTTAGCTCCTATAAACGATAACACAGATGCTGTCATATCTTCAAAACTATGCAAACTATCAGCAAGTAGAGCATTACTACCAGATATAACTCCTGCAAAACATTTTACAATAATTAAAAATAAATTAATTATTATTCCTAGTATACTTATTTTATTTATAACATGACTTCTATTATTCATACTTTCCTCTTATTTACATTTAAACTTTAATATAATATTATATTAAATTCTTTTAGTTTTGACATATATTTTTATCCAAAATTTGACAATTACCTTTATACCGTGCTATAATTTTTTAGTAAAAAAGGAGATTTTTTCTTATGGAGGATCAAAATAAAATTATACAAGAAGGCTTATCATCTGATGATGTGAAAAAAAGGCAGAAAAAAAACTTAGTAAATTATGATACTTCTGTTCCAACGAAAAGTATCAAAAAAATCCTATTTGATAATTTCTTTACTATATTTAATTTTTTAAATTTATTTTTAGGAATTATAGTATTTATGGCAGGATCATTTAAAAATATGATATTTTTAAGTGTTGTAATTATAAACACAGCAATAAGCACTATACAAGAAATTCATTCAAAAAAAGTAGTAGACAGATTATCTGTTCTTGCAAGTAGTAAAGCTCATGTTATAAGAGATGGAAAAAGACAAGAAATATCCATAAATGAAATAGTAATTGATGATGTATTAGAGTTTAAAACAGGAAGCCAAATAGCAACAGATAGTATAATTTTAAACGGTACGGTACAAGTAAATGAATCATTTCTTACAGGTGAACCTGATAGTATAGAAAAAAAAGAAGGAGATGTTTTACTTTCAGGAAGTTATATTGTTAGTGGAAATTGTGCAGCAAAAGTTATACATGTAGGTGAAGAAAATTACACTGCTAAAATATCTAAAGATGCAAAATATGTAAAAAAAGTAAATTCTGAAATAATGACTTCATTAAATAAAATAATTAATTTTTTAACATCTGCAATTATACCAATTGGTATAGCACTTTTTATTGTTCAACTAAATGTAGAGAATTTAAGTCTTCAAAGTGCCGTGACTAAAACTGTAGCTGCAATTATTGGTATGATACCAGAAGGTCTTGTACTCCTTACAAGTACTGTGCTTGCTGTAAGTGTTGTGAGGCTTTCAAAATCTAAAGTTTTGGTTCAAGAACTATATTGTATAGAAACATTGGCAAGAGTTGATACCTTATGTTTAGATAAAACTGGTACTCTTACTGAAGGGATTATGGAAGTAAAAGATTATATTCCAATCAATGACTCTGATACTAATATGAAAAATATTCTTTCAAACATAGCAAAATTTTCAGAAGATGGAAACTCTACTATAAATGCCATAAAAGATTATTTTAAAGATATAACAAATGAATTTATACCGGTTAAAAAATATGCTTTCTCATCAAAAAATAAATGGTCTGCAATTACATTTGAAAATCAAGGTTCATATATTATTGGTGCACCGGAATTTATTTTGAGAAACAACTTTAAAAAATATGAAAATACAATAAATAAATATACAAAAGATTACAGAGTACTGGTTTTAGCACATACCCAAAGTAAAATAGAAAAAGAAAATTTACCTTTAGATACTGATATAATCGGATTACTTCTTATTACCGATAAAATTAGAAAAGAGGCAAAGGATACATTAGAGTATTTTTACAAACAAGATGTTAATATAAAAATAATATCTGGAGATAATCCTATTACTGTATCTAAGATTGCAAAACAAGTTGGAGTTAAAAATTATGATAAGTATATAGATATGTCTAAAATAACTGATAAAGATAGCATGTTGGATATAGCAACAAATTACACTGTATTTGGACGTGTAACCCCAACTCAAAAAAAGGAATTAGTACTTGCACTAAAAAGCAAGGGAAAAACTGTAGCCATGACTGGTGATGGTGTAAATGATGTTTTAGCATTAAAAGCTGCTGATTGTAGTATTGCAATGCAAAATGGTAGTGACGCCACAAAAAATGTTGCCCAATTAGTACTTTTAGATTCTAATTTTGCATCAATGCCTAAAGTTGTAGCTGAAGGAAGAAGAACAATAAATAATATACAGCGTTCTGCATCTTTATTTTTGGTAAAAACAATATACTCAACAATACTCGCTCTCATGTTTTTATTTATGGGAGAAGCATATCCATTTGTTCCAATACAACTTACATTAATTAGTACTGTTACAATTGGTATTCCATCATTTATACTAGCTCTTGAACCAAATAACGCTCGTATTAGAGGAAATTTCTTAAGAAATGTTATTTCCAAATCATTACCTACAGGTATTACAGTTGCACTCAATATTCTTATAATATCTATATTAAATAAATGTAATATCATTAGTAATGAGCATTACTCTAGTCTATGTGTAATTGCAACTAGTATATGTGGATTAATTCTTCTATTTACTCTTACTAAATCTAGGAAAAATGAAGATACTATATTTCCTTTTTCTATGTTTAGAATGCTAATTGCTCTATCTATGTCCGCTCTTTTAATATTTGGAGTGACATATCTTGGAAATTTCTTTAACATTGCATATATAGTTCCAATATTAGATAAAATTGCTTTTATTGTTATAGGATCAATTATAATATTTATAATACTTAATTTAATATTTACTAGAACGCTAATTATAAGAAAAACAATACGTATTGGAAAAAAGTTACAAAAAACAGTAGGGAAATAAATTCCTTACTGTTTCTTATACTGTATGTGGATTTATATGCATAATAACATCACATATAAAATCATATTGATTCATTAAATCATCTTTTATTTTTCCACCAATATTATGAGCATTTTCTAATGTCAAATTTCCATTCATAGAAATTTTAAGTATTATTATATACCTATTTCCAACAGGTTTTGAAAGTATCTCATCTACATGTAGGACTTCTTTTTCATTTTGAACAATAGTTGTTATTTCATTATATATTTTTTCGTCTAAACTAGTGTCCATAAGAATAATATATGATTCTTTTAAAAGCCTTATTCCAACAAAAATTATCCATAAAGATATTAATATACCAATTACTCCATCTATAAAATAGAAACCAAAATAACTAGCTAGAATACCTATTAAAGTACCAAGAGTAACAAACATATCATTTCTATGATCTTCTTTACTTGCCTTTATAAGTATGCTTTCTGTTTCTTTATTTTTTCTATATGCATAAAGAAATAAAAATAACTTAATTAATATAGTTACTATACATACTAAAACTAGAAAGATTGAAACATTTACTCTATTTTTGTTAACTATACTTTCTATTGACGTTTTTGCCATAATTATTGAAGCAATTATCATAGATATACTTATTAAAAACGAAAAAATATACTCTGCTTTTCCGTGGCCATAGGGATGATCATCATCTTTAGGTTTTGAAGATAACTTTGCACCAATAAAAGACATTATTGATGCAAATATATCTCCTGCACTATTTAAGCTATCTGCAATCATCGCCTGCGAATTTGAAATAAATCCTATTATTCCTTTTATAACAAGCAAAAATACATTTGCACATATTCCAATGATACTTACTTTTTTTATATTTTTATCTCTAAAAGTATTTTCATTTTCTCTCATAAACTCACCTCTTATTATTTTGAGTTAAGTTCTTTTATTCTCTTTTCAATATCATTTAGCATTTCTTCATATTTAATTACTTTCATTTTTTCTTGTTCAACAAGATTTGCAGGTGCCTTAGATACAAACTTCTCATTTGACAACATAGATTTTGCTCTGTTTAATTCCTTTAAAACTTTTTCTTTTTCATTATTTAATCTTTCATTTTCTTTATCTAAATCAACTGCTCCAAGTAAATCTAAATATATGCTAATTCTTGGAAGTGTAATAGAGGTATAATTGTTATTTGCCTTTTCTTCTGTATCAATATACTCTATATTCTCTATATATCCAAGTCTTTTTATATAATCTTCGCAAAGTTTAAATAATTTTTTATCATTTTCATTTTTTAGATATACTTGTGCGTTTACTTTTTTTGATCCATTTATACCTGAATTTAATCTTTCATTACGTATATTACGTATCATATTTAAAAATAATTCTATAATTTCAGTTTCTTTTTCAAAGTTATAATTATCACAAGGATACATATCCTTCATAATTGAATTTTTATCAGTATGTAAATTTTGATATATTTCTTCAGTTATAAATGGCATATATGGATGTAGCATTTTAATAACTTGTACTAAAACATGATTTAGTGTCCATACTGCAACAGAATATGAAAATGGATTTGTTTCCTTATCATATAATCTTGTTTTTACTATTTCTATATACCAATCACAAAAATCTGACCATATAAAGTCATACAATTTTTGAAGCGGCACACCAAGTTCATACTTATCTAAATTATCTTTTACTTCTTTTTCAAGTTTTGATAATTTTGTTAATATCCATTTGTCAGCAGGTAAAAAGTTTTCAACATTTTCCACTGCTATATCATCTATATACATGTTTACAAATTTAGCTGCATTCCAAAGCTTATTTGCAAAATTTCTAGCAGTTTCTAATTTTTCAGGCATATATCTCATATCATTTCCAGCTGATATATTTTGAGTAAGTGAAAATCTAAGCGCATCAGTACCATAATTTTCAATTACTTCTATAGGATCAACGCCATTTCCAAGCGATTTAGACATTTTTCTTCCTTGTGAATCTCTAACTAATCCATGTATATATACATTTTCAAATGGAATTTTATTTGTATAATGAAGCCCTGAAAATATCATTTTACTAACCCAGAATGTTATAATATCATAACCTGTTACAAGTACTGAATTTGGATAAAAATAGCTATAATCTTCTGTATTATCAGGCCATCCAAGTATTGAGAAAGGCCATAATGCTGATGAGAACCAAGTATCTAACGTATCTTCATCTTGAACAACTTCTCCTCCACATTCACATATCGTTATATGTTCTTTTGATACTGTAATCTTACCACACTCTTTACAATAATACGCAGGTATTCTATGTCCCCACCATAACTGTCTTGATATACACCAATCTTCAATATTTTCCATCCAATTTAAATATATCTTTTCAAATCTTTTTGGAATAAATTTAATATCACCATTTTTAACAGCTTCTATTGCTGGTTTTGCAAGTTCTTCCATTTTTACGAACCATTGATTTGATATATACGGTTCAATTGTATGATGACATCTATAGCAAGATCCTACATTATGTACATGTGGTTCAATTTTTACTAAAGCACCAATATCTTTTAATTCCTTAACAATTTCTTCTCTTGCTTCTAACGTTGTCATTCCTTCATATTTTCCAGCTTTTTCATTTAATGTACCGTCTTCATTTAATATATTTATAATCTCTAAATCATGTCTTTTTCCAACTTTAAAGTCATTTGGATCATGTGCTGGAGTAATTTTAACAACACCTGTACCAAATTCCATATCTACATATCTATCAGCAACTACAGGAATATATTTATTTACAATTGGAAGAAATACTCTTTTACCTACTATATCTTTGTATCTATCATCATTTGGATTTACAGCAACTGCTGTATCTCCAAGCATTGTTTCAGGTCTTGTAGTAGCAACAACAACATAATCATCACTATTTTCTATTTTATAACGTATATGCCATAAATTTGACTTTTGTTCTTCATATTCAACCTCAATATCTGAAATTGGAGTTTTACACTCAGGGCACCAATTTACAAGTCTTTCACCTTTATATATAATGCCTTCGTTATACAATCTTTCAAATACTTCTAAAACTGCCTTTGAGCATCCTTCATCCATTGTAAATCTTGCTCTTTGCCAATCACAAGAAAGGCCTAATTTTCTTTGCTGCTCTACGATTTTTCCGCCATATTCTTCTTTCCATTTCCATGCCTCTTCAAGAAATTTTTCTCTACCAAGACTTTCTTTAGACTTTCCTTCTTTTTTTAATTTTTCTACAACTTTAACTTCTGTTGCAATACTTGCATGATCTGTACCTGGTACATATAGCGTTGGATCTCCAAGCATTCTATGATAACGAATTAATATATCTTGAATTGTATCATCTAATGCATGTCCAATATGTAGCTTTGCTGTTACATTTGGAGGTGGCATAGATATTACAAAAGGTTTTTTATCTTTATCAATTACAGGTTTAAAATATCCATTTTCCTCCCAATTTTTATATATTTCATTTTCTCTTTTCTTAAAGTCAAAATTTTTATCCAACTTATATTCCCCCTATCTCATATATATGTATATTATTCCAAGCATACACACACTAACAACATATCCTGCTATTTTTATAACTTTTGTAGCTTTATTTTCTTCAACATTTTCAAATCTTTTTCTTGCAATAACTCTTGCGTTAAATATACTTATTACACAAACAAGTACCACAAGCAAACATATAAATACAATCATATTTTTTACCATATTTATCACCACTTCTTTTACTATTTTTACTATATAAAAAACACAGTCTTATCCTTAATTTAAGGACGAAGACTGTGTTCGCGGTACCACCTTAATTCATGCTTATGCATGCTCTTAATTACAATTAACCGATTGTTTACGGAATATACTTACACATAATATATACTTCAGTATATCAGCTCCAAAGCTACCTTCAAATACATTAGTGTTAGAAAACTTTTCAGCCACGGGTTTTCATCTCTTATTTCTATTTGTATTTTACTCCTCTTTATCATCGCTTTTTCATTAAATTACTTTTAAAGTATACCATAATCTGCTACAAAAATCAATAAATATAGTAACATTTTTTATTCTATTCTTCTGGTTCTGGAGCCTCTACCGGACAAACACTTCTACAAACTCCACATTCAATACATTTCTCAGGATCTATTACATATTTATCCTCACCTTGTGATATTGCCCCTACTGGACACTCCAATGCACATGCACCACATGAAATACATTTGTTAGTTATTCTATATGCCATAAATTTTTCCCCCTTAAATTCTTATACATTTTATTTTTCTAAACTTCTTTACTTTTGTTATTTATAATCATATCTGCATTATACATTTCAAATCTTTCATCTTCTTTATCTTTGCCAAATTTTACTTTAACTTTTTTTCCTAATATATCAACAGATACTACCTTTCCTTCTTCTCTTTCACCTTTTACTTTTACAAAGCTTCCAACTTTAGGTAAATATTTTAAATTTTCTTTATATGCCTCTTCTTCATATCGTAAACAACACATAAGTTTTCCACATGCACCTGAAAGTTTTGACATATTTATTTGTAATCCTTGTTCTTTTGCCATTTTAATTGTAACAGGATCAAAGTCTTGTAAAAAAGTTCTACAACAAACTTCTCTACCACACATTCCAAGAGTGGGATATGATTTTATCTCGTCCCTTGGACCAATTTGCCTTAACTCTATTCTTGTCTTGTATTTTGAAGCCAAACTTTTTACTAATTCTCTGAAATCAATTCTATCTTCAGCCGAAAAATATACTGTAAGTTTAGTACCATCTAATATATATTCGACGGCCAAAATCTTCATGTCAAGTTTTAGTCTTTTTGCTTCTTTTCTACAAAAATCTGCTACTTCTTTTGCTTTAAGCTCTCTTTTTTTCAACTCTTCAAAATCTTTTTTTGAAGCAGGTCTGAGAATTTTGTTTATCTCTATTTTGTTACTTAAACTATCCTTATCTAATATCTTAACTACTCTTCCTATTTCTTCTCCTCTTTCAGTCTTTGCTATAACACTATCGTTAATCGAAAATTTATATTTTAAAGGATCAAAATATTGCATTTTGCCTGTCTTTTTAAATCTAACTGCTATTATTTTATTTTCCATATTCCCTCCTTATATTTCATCTATTATTTTTAAAATCATATTATCAATTACTATATCATAATTTCCATTTCGTTTAAGCCTTGAAATAGCTCTTTCTACAACACAAACGCCGTTATATATTTTGTTAGAATACAAAATATATTCTAAATATTCTAATAATTCTAAATTATCAAATTTTATATTCTGTGAAATTTTCATTGCAGATACTGAATCTTTTTTAATAACGTAATCTACCATTTTATCTACTTCTTCAAACTGCGTCATAAGTTCATTTTCTACAATATTTATAGCTTTTCCAACAGAGCCATTAATATACTCTAATATATTAGAACTTAAATTAATATTAAATTTATCTTTTATATATTGGTTTACGCTCTTATTATCTAATCCTTCAAAATTTATTTTATTTGTCCTTGAAAGGATTGTTGTAAGTATTTTATTTATATTAGAACATATTAGTATAATAACAACAGATTTTGGCGGTTCCTCTAAAGTTTTAAGTAAAGAATTTTGAGCTGCAATATTCATATAATCTGCATCATTAATAATATATACTTTATGATCACCTGAAATTGGTGCAATATACACATCATCAATTATTTCTTTTCTAATTTGTTCTATTATTATATCCTTTTTATCTTCTAACCTTGAAACCAATTTAAAATCAGGACAACTATCTAAATTTGATGTATTTAATATATACTTTGCAAGTTCCTTTGCAAATGTTAGTTTTCCTATTCCATCTTCACCAAAAAAGATATAAGAATGTGATATATTATGTTTGTTTATAACCTCTTCAAAATATGTCTTTTTTTCATCATGTCCCATTATATTCTCAAACATCATATATCACCTCTATTTTTATAATTTACCAATTTTATTTAATGGCCATACCCTAATTACAACATATCCATTTACTTTTTCAATAGGTACGCAACCAAAGAATCTTGAATCTTTACTTGATAATCTATTATCCCCCATCATAAACACAGTTCCAGCAGGAACTACAACATCGTTATATTTATCTTTATTAGTTACTTGCTCATTTAAATATGGTTCATCTAATTTTTCACCATTTCTATAAACAAAACCATCATCTCCTATTACTATATGATCTCCTGGAAGCCCAATAACTCTTTTTACATAACTAGACTTTCCAATTCCCATAAAGTTATAGAAGAATGAATCAATACCTGTTTTTTCAGTATAAGAGGCTATATTATTTTCATTAACTTCTAAATCATCTTCAAGTGGAGCCTCAAAAGTTACAATATCACCATATTTCAAATCTCTTTTAAATATAGTAGGTCTTGAAATAATTAATCTATCATTTTCTTTAGTAGTTGGAAACATTGAAACCTGTTTTACCCCAGATATAGTACCAACAAAATAATTTATTATTAAATAAAGTACATATGCAATAACTAAACATAGGACCCATTCTAATATTTCTTTTATAATTGCCTTACTATTTTTCCTAACTTTAGCTCTAGTTTCATTGTTTATCTCGTCTGCTCTTATTTTATCATTTACATCTATATCATCATAAACAATTTCTTCTTTTTTAGGTGCTTCGTCTTTTTGATTTATTTCTTCTTTCTTTTCTTCAACTTTAATGTCATTATCCTTTTTTTCTATATTTTTCTTTACCTTTGTAACTTTTCCGTTCTCATCTATATCATCAAATTCAATTTCTTTTTTTTCACTTTCGTTATTATCCATATATTTCATTGCTAAATAATATTAGCAACTCTCCTCCTCTCAATATATCAACATAATAATTTTAACATAAACTTAAACAAAAAACAATATATAACTAAAAAATATACAAATTTAAGGCTGCGTAAAAATTACGCAACCTTAAACATATGCATTAATGTATCCAAAGCCAAATTATAATTTTCATCAACAATTTCATAAGGCGGTTTAAATGACTTAACCGTTCCGTCTTCATATTCCTTAATGGTATCAAAATACCAGTATATAGTTTTGTTTACCTTAAAAATATACCGCTTATTTTCTCCATTATCAATCATTGACAAAGTGCATGTTACATTATTTTTCTCTCTGATAGCTAATAATTTTTCAGTCATATAACATAACCTCCAAAAAAGTGATTTTTAGTTTCATATTAACTCTATAAAAGAATTATAACATACATCGGCTATTAATTCAATAAATTAATGAATATTACTTCCATTTTCTAATGAGCCCTTATTATTATCTAAAGTAAGAAGTTTTACAACATCATAATCACCTGCTGCAAGAAGCATTCCATTTGATTCAACACCTCTAAGTTTTGCTGGTTTTAGGTTTGTAACAACAACAACTTGTTTTCCTAATAACTCTTCTTCTGTATAAAATTCAACAAGTCCTGAAACTATAGTTCTTGGTTGTTCCTCTCCTACATCAACACTTAATTTATACAACTTATCAGATTTTTCTATTCTACTTACTTCTTTTATTTGACCAACCTTAAGCTCAACTTTATCAAGTTCATCAATTGTAATTATTCCTTTTTTATTTTCTTCAACTTTTTCTTTTTCTTCATTTTTTTCTACAACTTGTTCATTCATTTTTTCTATCTCCTCTTTAATATCAACTCTTGGAAATAAATTATTACCTTTTGTTACAATTGTACCTTCTTTTAGAAGGCCAAAATTCTTTGCACAATCCCAACTTGTTATATCTTCATCAATTCCTATTTGTTTAAAAATTTCACCTGGGACATCAACCATATATGGTCTAAGTAAGATACCTATTATTCTTATACATTCAACTAGATTATATAGTACTGTATTTAGTCTATCATCTTTTCCTTCTTTACCAAGTACCCATGGCATTGATAAATCAATATATTTATTTGACTTATCAATAAGTTTCCAAATTTCTGTAATTGCATCATTTATTTTTAATTTATCCATTGATTCTTCAACCTTTAATGGTACTTCTTTTGCAAGTTGAATCAAATCATCATCATAATTTTCAAAAGATTTTCCTTTTTTTATTACTCCATTATTATACTTAGAAACCATTGCAGTTACTCTACTTACAAGATTTCCTAAATCATTTGATAAATCCGAGTTAGATTTTTCCAAAAATAACTCTTCTGAGAAATTTCCATCTTGTCCTAAAGTCATTTCATGAAGTAGGAAATATCTTACAGAATCCCTTGAAGTTGCATTTATATATACTCTTGGATCTTTATAATTTCCAAATGATTTTGATATTTTATTTCCATCAACTACAAGCCATCCATGACCATATATTTTCTTTGGAAGTGGTAAATCAAGTGCCATTAAAAGTGCTGGCCATATCATTGCATGGAACCTAAATATTTCTTTTCCAACTAAATGTAGATCTGCTGGCCAATACTTCTTAAATTTTGATTCATCACCACTTAAATATCCAAGTCCAGATATATAGTTAGTTAAAGCATCTATCCAAACATATACTGTATGTTTTGGATCAAATGGTACCTTTATTCCCCATTTAACACCTGTTCTTGAAACACATAAATCCTCAATACCCTTTTTAAAGAAATTGTTTATAAGCTCATTCTTTCTTGAAATAGGCTCTAAAAATTCAGGATTCTCATCAAAGAACTTAAGTAATCTATCTTGATATTTTGAAAGTTTAAAGAAATAACTTTCCTCTTTTACAAGTTCAACATCTCTGCCACAATCAGGACATTTTCCATCTACAGCTTGTGTTTCAGTCCAAAACGACTCACATGGAGTACAATATAGTCCTTCATATTCAGATTTATAAATATCTCCCTTATTATATAATTTTTCAAATATTTTCTTAACACATTCAACATGTTCTTCATCAGTTGTTCTTATATACTTATCATATGTTATTCCTAAATCATTCCATAATTTCTTTGTATCTGTTACAATTTTATCAACATATTCTTTTGGAGTAACACCTGCGTCTTTTGCTTTTCTTTCAATTTTTTGTCCGTGTTCATCTGTTCCTGTCATGAAAAACACGTCATATCCTCTAAGCCTTTTATATCTTGCAATTGCATCAGCTACAACTGTACAGTAACAATGTCCAATATGAAAGTTACCACTTGGATAATATATAGGTGTTGTAATATAATATTTCTGCTTTTCCACTTTAATCACTCCTTATTTACTTTTACTACTACTGTAGATATAGCATTATCCTTTACATGAGAAATGCTAACATCTATTTCTACCTCATGTTTATCACATGCTTTTTTTATTTCTTCATTTAAAATATATACCTTTGGTCTTCTAGATAGTTCCTCTATATTTAATATTTCTACATCTAAGTAGCTTATTGTTAAATTGTTTTCTATTATAAATTTAGACATTGCTTTATATATTGCTTCTTTTGCAGCAAATCTTCCAGCATATCTTTGATATTTTATATCAGATTTTATTTTGTCTATATTTTCTATTTCATTTTTTGTATATATATTTTCCTTAAATCCTTTTGTATTCTTTACTGCATCTTCTATACGAGATACCTCAATTATATCAGTTCCACAATATATTTGCATAAAATTCCCCCATTAAAATTTCTTTTCAAACTTATGCTTTATCCAGCTTGCAATAAGATATGTTGGATAACTTAAAGCTGAAAAAACCATTGCTATTATTATATATACTTGAATATCCTCTAAATTTATTACATTTGTTAACATTTGAATACCAGAAAAACTTATATTTATAACATAAAAAATCATAAGTATCATATTTATCCTTGATTGATTATTGCTTACAACATAATCATAATATTCTAAATATTCTTTATGAACCTCGTCATAAAGTTCTGGAAGACCAAATGCTTTTTGCCATAATTTCCAGATATCCATTCCGTGTTCTGAGTTAGTAATTTGTCCAAACCAACTTGAATTTGTAAATTGAGTTAAATTTTTCTTTAATTTTTTAACTGCAGTTTTATCTTGTCTCATTAAATTCTGCGAAAAATTTATAAGACTGATTCTTTGATATAGCGCTATAAGCACCATATACAAATATCTTTTTTCAAAATTATATGGCATTCTTGTTATATCATATTTTTCTTTATCAGATACAAATACAACTCCACTCTCTCTTGAAAATCCAAACATTGAGTATTTCCATCTTGAATAAACGTTATCAAAAAGTCTATCACATTCTTCATTAAAAATAGCACTACTTTTACTATGCATAACGTACTGAAATTTATAGAAATCATTTTGCATTTTATAAAAATCTGTATCTTTCTCCCAATTATCTACACAAACATATGAATATGTAAACATTTTGTCAAAATACATTTTATCTAAACTTTTGCTTTCATATTCAGAAGTTATATTTCTTATAAATTTAGGAATATTAACAGTTTTACTATTTTCAACTATTCTATTGGTTGCACTTCCTTTTATTCTAGGTGTTAAATTTCTAAAATAATGGTTAAAATCTAATATTTTATTAAAGTCAATTAACTCACTTTTCTCATCAATTTGTGTTTTAAAGTCTATGAAACATATACCACCTTCAAAACATATTATTTTAATATCCGATATATCATAATTAATAACTTTACCATCGAAATCTGTTATACTACCTTTTTTTATTCTAGCCATATTATATTTAAACGTTATACATGTAGTTTTACTAAGTTCTAATGATCTTCTAAAAACTCCTTGCGTTTTAAATTTTTTTATATACTTTTTATCCCAAAATAAAGAAGGAAACAAAAATTTTCTCATATATGGCAAAAAGAAATCGTACGACTCTTCATCGCTTTTATATTGATGATATACCATAGTCCACTCTTTTGTTTTCTTTAATATGCTTTCTATAAAATATGGATATTTCTCACTCTCTATTACAAACGGATATAGAAAATGAGTATACTGATATTTGGCTTTAATATGCATATTACCACCTCTTTTGTTATACATATATATTATACTGTTTTTTACATAAAGTCAATATTTTTACAATAATTTTAACATAAACACTTGATTTTTGAAACTATAAATGCTATAATAATTTAGTACTTGATGTATCGGGGTATAGCTCAGTTGGTAGAGCGCGTGGTTTGGGACCATGAGGTCGCACGTTCGAACCGTGTTACTCCGACCATATTTAAGCAGTAAATTCAATTTACTGTTTATTTTTTGTTGAATTTCAATAGAATTTATAAGAAGTTAAAACCTAGTAAATATGCTATTTTCAAAGTAATTTTGAAGATCGGCATATTTTTTTATTCTAAAAAAATTATTTTAACTGCTTATAAATTCCAGAAAATTACCCTATTTTTCTCTGGAAAGAATTTCTGGAAAATTTTATATTCATTTCTGGAATTTCTGGAAAATCAAAAATTGTTTATTTCAAGCAGATTTATAGTTTTCCAAAAAATTGAAAGGAGAACTGAATTAAATGGAATTTACCCCATATAAAATTACAGAAACATTAGAATATATGTTTTACCAAGTTCCAATGGAATTATTTTTTAATGCTAATTATAAAAATAATTTGTCATTAGAAGCTAAAATGCTATATGGACTTCTACTTAGTCAATTAACTTTATCTATAAAAAATAATTGGCAAGATGAAAATGGAGATGTTTATATAATACTTACAAGAGAAAAAGTACAAAAAATGCTTAATATTTCTGATAAAACTGCTACTAAAGTTTTTAAGCAATTAAATAAATGCAAACTTATTTATGAAAATAAGCAAGGACAAACAAAACTTAATCTTATTTATGTTGGAAAAATTAATCATGATGATACTATTCAAAATATGATTCGTAAAAATTTCGATTCTAGAGTCGGAAAAAATACGATTCATGACTCGGAAAATTTACGACCTAACTATAATAATAAAAACTATAATAATAGAACTAAAAGCAATCGAAACAATTTTGAGCAAAGAGATTATCAAGAAGGAGCATTATATTATTTATATGCTAATAACTTGGAACAATTATATGATAATTAAGAAATTTTGCCTTTTTTAACAAATTTATTAATTTTTGTGGTATAATAACTTAATAATTTAAAACTAGGAGGATTAAAAAATGTCTGTAAAAGAGGAAAATGAAATTACAATTAAGATAACTTGTTCAAATGAACAATTAATTAAACACTTAACAGATAAAGGATTTTGCGAGGGAAGAAAATTTACACTAGATGATTATTATTTAATTCCAAAAGATTTGAAATTAGATGATTTAACAACAAGAGATATTTTATCTAAAGCCGTAATAATTAGATATATTGTCGATGATGGCAAAATAATTCAAAAAATAACATTTAAAAAGAAAGACATTAATGGTAATGGTGAAATTTTGAGTCAAAAAGCAATTAATTGCGATGTATTGGACTATAAAGCAGGAATAAATTTATTTAATGAACTTGGATATTACCAAATTATGAACATTAAAGAAAGTGATATAATTTATTATAAAGATAAACTTGAATTAGCAATAAAATTCATTGAAAATAGTAATACTTTAATAGAAATTGAAACTGATGATAATTTTAAGACAATTGTTGAATTAAAACAATTGGTAACTGAATTAGAAATACCAATTGAAAAAGGTAATTATTTTGTAAAAAAAGCAGAAAATGAATTGAATAAAATTTTAAAAAGATAAAAACAAATTATAAAAATGTTAGGCTTAGTAATATAAAGGAGATTATAATGTACAATAAAATTTGTATAATTGGTGTGTATATTTGTCAATGATGCTTGATTTTTCAATTTTTGCATTTTTATTGATTTTATAAAACCTTTTTGATAAAATAATAGAAAGATTTTTGTTATGGAAGATATAAGTGTTATGTTAGATGGATATAAATTTAATTATAGAGTAGCTGCTATAATAAAAAAAGATGGTAAAATTTTGTTACATAAAAGTAAGAAAGATAATTTTTATGCGATACCGGGTGGACGTGTAAAAGTTGGAGAATCATCTATTAAAACTTTAAAAAGAGAATTTATAGAAGAAATGGGAAAAGATATTAATGTTAAAGATTTTACTGGATTAGTTGAAAACTTTTTTGAATATAACGGAAAAAAATATCATGAGATAATGTTTCTTTTCAATGTGGAGTTTGTTGATAATGATTTATATAATGTTGAAAAAATTACAGGATTAGAGGAAAACGGTAAAATAGAATTTATATGGAAAAATATTAATGAATTAAAAAAGCTAGATGTGAGACCTGTATTTTTAAAAGAAAAATTGTTAAAAACAGAGGAAATAGGTCATATTATAAACAATAAGTTATAATAAAATATGTATTTTTGTATTTTAATTAAATTAGAATTTTATTATTCAAAACATACATTAATTATTTTTTGAAAATACACATAATTCAAAAACTTTAACTGTTATTTTACAATGTTCTATAGAATAAACAGCGGCTTTATACCTAGTTATTCCCATTAATGACATTTTGCAACAAATACCATTTTTGGATAATTTTTATTAATTATATATTTTCTTAGAAATTGATTATTTAAAAAAATGTTAAAGAAATAAAAAATATGTAAGGAGAGTGTATATTATGAGAGCACCGTTTCAGGTTTTAGTTATACCATATAAAATAATAAATAACGAAATATTATATGGAATTTTTTTAAGATCAGATATGAAAGTTTGGCAAACAATATCTGGAGGTGGCGAAGATGATGAATCACCAATAGAAGCAGCAAAAAGAGAAGCAAATGAAGAAGCCGGTATTGATTATAGTGCTAACTATATTAAGCTGGATTGCACTTGTACTATACCAGTCGAATTTATTACAGGAAAATTCACTTGGGGAAAAGATGTATATGTTTTAAATGAATATACTTTTGGGGTAGATGTAACAGATAAAAACATTGTATTATCTGATGAGCATGACGATGTAAAATGGTTAACATATGATGAAGCTAAAAAGGTTTTAGAATGGGATAGTAATATAAGTGCTTTGTGGGAATTAAACAAGCGCTTGTTAAGAAAATTGGGAAAGGATCTTTAGCAACTAGTATGAGAAAAAAGCAAAAAGCTATAAAAATTTTGGCATGGTAATTTCAATATGACTTTACTATTATATAAAAAAACATTCGCAATTACTTAAATAATCGCGAATGTATTTTTTATTTAACTGTGTATGGTAAAAGCGCAATATGTCTTGCTCTTTGAATAGCATTTGTTACTTTTCTTTGGTGTTTAGCGCAAGTACCTGTTACTCTTCTAGGTAATATTTTACCTTTATCACTTACGTATCTTTTTAATTTTTCTACGTCTTTATAATCAATTTCATCTATTTTATCTACGCAAAAATTACAAACCTTTTTTCTTGGTCTTCTATAAGGTTTATCATTTTTTGAATTTCTTCTATTTCTAGCGTCTGCCATTTTCAATTGTCCTCCTTTCAACAAATATAACTAAAATGGTAATTCTTCTGTATCATCTATTGTTATGAATTCACCATCATCTGTTGATGCAGGTGTTGAAGCATTATTTGCCATACCTGCATTTGACATGTCTGCATCTCTTCTAGAATCTGCAAAATATGCATTTTCTATAATATAATCAGTTGCATATCTTTTTTGACCACTTTGGTCTTCCCAAGTTCTATTTTGAATTCTACCCTCAACTAAAACTTGTTGTCCTTTTCTATAGTATTTAGAACAAAATTCTGCTAACTTTCCAAATGCTGTTAAATTAAAGAAATCTGCTTTTCTTTCACCATTTGCTTCTGCAAATCTTCTGTTTACAGCTATTGAAAAAGTTGTAACTGGTGTATTAGTATTTTGAGTAAATCTTGATTCTGGGTCCCTTGTTAATCTCCCCATAAATTGAAATTTGTTCATTAAATTTCCTCCTTGCGTACTTTATCAGTACAAATTAGTTATCTTTTTTTATAACCATGTGTTTTAAAACTATATCTTCTAATCTTAGAATTCTTTCAAATTCAGATATAAATTCTGGTTTAGCAACAAATGTAAATAGGATATAAACACCTTCAGTTTCTTTTTTTATAGGATAAGCTAATGTTTTTTTACCCCATTCATCTACATTTGTAAGTTCGCCATTTTTTGATATCATTTCTTTCATTTTTTCACCGAAAGCAACTGTTGCTTCCTCTTGTGCTTTTGCAGAAAGAATTATAACTGCTTCGTAATTATTCATGACTAAAACTCACCTCCTCTTGGACTTCTGACTCTACGACTTATGTAGAGTAAGGAAATTAACTAGAAGCATTATATCATACATTCTGCTTTTTAGCAACATTTTTTTCATAATTTAAAAAAATTACATTAATAATTAATTATATTTTGTGTTATACTATTATTGCATAAACATTGACTTTGTAACTGTTTAATTATATAATACATATACTGAGTATAAGAGAGCAAATATTTTTTCAGGAGGTGTAACTTATGCAAATTGAAAAAATAAATAAAAATAAAGTAAAAATAATATTAACTCTTGAAGAACTAGAAAAAAGAGACGTTAATATAAAGGATATAGAAAAAAATAATGAAATTGCAAAAGAATTATTTTGCGATTTAATAGAGGAGTCAAATATTGATGAAGAGTTCGAATTTGACAACTCACAACTATTAATTGAAGCAAGTTCAGATAATAATAATTTATTTATTGTAACAATAACTAAAGTAGATAATATGCCGGATTTAAAAAAGTATTCTTTATTAGAAAAAAATTCAAAAGGTAAGAATAGATCAACTAAAAATTCAATTGACTACAAGGTAGATAGCTATATATATTCTTTTGAGAGTATCGATAATATTTTAGAAATGTGTACAAAATCACAATCAGAACTTTTATTTTGGGGTAAAAATAGTCTTTATAAATATAATGGTCTTTATTATGTTATTTTTGCTAAATCAAGTGTAAAAAACAAAAAATTCTTGAAGACTTTTATTTTCTTATCTGAATATTGCCAAAACTATTACTCTCAAGATATTTTCGCTACTGCTATAAAAGAAAAATCAAATCTTATTATTGAAAATAATGCATTACAAAAATTAAGTAAATTTTAAAGGTAGTTTTTAACTATCTTTTTTTACTGGAATTTTATAGGTTGTGTTCTCTTTGTATTACCTATTTTTATAATTTTAAAAGCAATAGATTCAACTTTTGATCTTAAATAATATACATATGGAGTTAAATCTAAACATCCAACAATATTTGCAGATTTTAAATTTGATGTTAAAATTATTAAGTCACTATGTTTATATTCTTTAGTTTTAAAATTAAAACTATTTTTATATATAAATTCAAGATCATTAGATATTATAATATATAAATCAAATTTCTTGCAAGTTTGTGAAACAAAGTTTATTTCAAACCCCTTATATTTATTTTTTTTAAGTTCACTTTTCAAATTTTTCCTAAGTTCTAACAATTCATTTTCTTTCTGGCATACTATTTTTAAATTCATATATTCCCCCTTACTAATTTATTATTGATATTTTAATTTTTTCTTTATCTTTCAAATTATTTATTGCCACAACCTTATCTCTTGGAGCATAAAGCATTATTTTGGATGCTTTATTACTACAATGAATACTATTTGCATTATCATCAAACACATCAACAATCTGTACATTTTCTAAAACCATATTAGTTTGAATCTTATTGTCAAATTCCTGAGTAGAATATATATTAATAATTAAATTTTTACTTAATTTACTATTAGTAACTATATCATCCTTATTCAAATCTAAAGAAATTAGCTCCTTTTCTTTCATATATTCGTACTCTTCCTTACTTATAAACATATCATTTGTAACAACTTGCCATTTAGTTAAATTTTTATTTAATAAAAAATTATCACTAAAATTATTTTTTATCATATTTATATCTTCATTATAACTTTTCTTTAATATTTTAATTTTAATAACATCATTATTAGAGACACTATTTCCTCTTAAAATATCTTTATTTAAAACATACGCATCTATATAATTATTTCTTATTATGATATTTTTATATATAACATATGTAATAATATAACAAAAGAAAAAAACTGATATAAAAGCAATTAAAAGCTTTATTCTTCTCATCTATAAAACAAAAGTCCTCCTTTCATTCATAATAAATTTAAAATGGATATAAAATAGTAAAATATTTAAGAAAAAATTTTCTTAGATTTTAAATTAATAAGTATTAAAGAAAAAATGTTTAAAGATACAAAAAATGAAAAAATAAATATTATTATATCATGTATTTTATCACCTCCCTTAAAAAGAATATACCACTCATTTATGCTAAAGTCAAGAAAATTTCATCGCATATTATGACACAAAATTTATAAATTTAAAAATCAACAACTACATATAAAATTTTATCATATTTTGTCGTTTTTTATTGAATAATTTACTACATTTTGATATACTCTAAATACTAGGTGATATTATGAATCAAGACAATAAAAGATCAAAGATATTAATTATAGATGACGATGTAAACATGATGGAAATGCTTTCCATAGTTCTAAAAAAATATAACTGTGATGTATCAATTTACACAGAACCTGTATCTGCAATAGAAGAATTAAAGTCAAATGAATACGATATACTTCTACTTAATTTCTTAATGTCTCCAGTTAATGGAGATAGAATTGTAAAATTAGTTCGTGAATTTAATAAAGAAATATATATCATTCTAATGTCAACTCATTCTGACCTTGCTCCATCTATTGAGTTAATGCAAAAATTAGAAATACAAGCATACTTTGAAAAAAGTTCAAGGTTTGATGAATTAATTATGCTAATACAAGGTGGCTTAAAATACTTAGAACAAGTTGAAAAAATTAAAAACTACAGCTTAAGATTAGAAAATTCATTAATTGATTTTGCAAAAATATTATTAAATACTATTGGTGCTAAAGATCATTATACAGAAGAACACTCAAAAAGGGTTTCTTTATTTGCGGAAAAATTTGGAAAATATATAGGATTATCTGACAATGATATAATAAAATTAAAAAGAGCTGGACTTTTTCATGATATTGGGAAAATAGGAATTACAGATTCTATTCTTTTAAAAGAAGGAAAACTTACAGATCAAGAATATGAAATTATAAAATCTCATCCTATAATTGGAGCAAATATTTTTGAGTCTTCTTCATTATTTAAAGATATTGCTCAAATTATTTTATCACATCATGAAAGAATTGATGGAACAGGCTATCCAAATAAATTAAGTGGAGATGAAATTCCATTTCTTGCTAAAGTTCTAACATTATGTGACTGTTTTGATGCAATTGTTTCAAAAAGGCCATATAAGAATGAAACTACAGTGGAAATTGGAATTGATCAAATAAAGAAAGGTATTAATACACAATTTGATAAAGAACTTGCAAATAAATTTATTAAATTTGTAAAAAGTAACCGTATTACAATCGATGAAATATTAAAAATATAGCATACTTTATATTAGTATGCTATTTTTTATTCAATATACATTGCCAAAGGTTTTACAACTTTTTTTGAATTTTCTAGGCAATTTATAATATAACCAACAACATTTATTTTACAAGACATACTACTTAATAAATTTATATCAGCATGAAGTTTTTCTTTATCATACCATATACATGTATCATCAATTCTAAAAAAGCCATCCTTTTCAAAGCTATTATTTTCTTTTACATTTTCATCTCTTGTTTCATAGATAGTAATAAAACCTGAACCTTCGTATAATCTATTATTGATATCTCTATTTTTCATTTGTTCTACCTTTATTATTAATTTATGATAAAAGCCAATATTTTTCATATCGCTTATATCAGATATATTTATATATTTTCTTTCTGTTTGAATATTACAAGACACACCTTTATCCATTCCAAATCTTATTTTTTCACTATTAAAGCTTCCCTCTTTATTTTTGCTTTTTTCAGTATCCTTAAATATCTCACAATTATTTCCATTCTCGATACAAGGATCAACCACAAGTTTATTGTTATTAGAATAACTTTTTATAACAGAATATTCAATTACATCTATATCAAAATCAAGTTCTCCTATTGAACCAAGTATAGTTCTTAAAAAAGGCTTATCTAAATATATATAGTATCTCATATTTTCACCTATTACAGTATATGAGGTCTTAAACGCATATATAATCTTTTATATTATTAAACTTTGCTTCTCCAATTCCTGGTACATTCATTATATCCTCTATCTCCTTAAATTTATTTTTATTTCTATAATTTATTATTTTATTTGCCGTTGCTTCACCTATACCATTTAAACTTGTTAGTTCATCTTTTGTAGCTGTATTAATATTTATTTTTTCCTGTACATTTATATCACTTTCATTAGTATCTTCAATACTCTCCGTATTTAAATTTTCTTCCTTTTTAGGAATAATAATTTTATCTGAATCATTTAATTTTTGAGCTGGATTAATTTTAGATACATCAGCCTCTTCAGTAATTCCTCCACAAATATTAATTAAATCAGTTATTCTAGAGTCTTTTTTTAAATAATACACTCCTGTATTTTTTACTTCTCCTGAAATATACACACCTATTCTATCATCATTTTTTGAAATATTGGATGAATTTACAGAAAAACTTGCTTTTCTTTCATTATCTTGAATATATATTGATATACCAGATATTATAAATATACATATAAATACAATTTGAATTTTATATTTCAGTATAAATTTTATTATTTTTGACATGCAATCGCCTCCTTTTTATTTATTTTTTTTAAATTATAATATATAATATTAATTAGTTTGAGGTGTAAAATGAATATTAAAAAATTTAGAAAAAAGATGATCCTTATATTTTCTTTACTATTTATATATTTTTATACTTGCAATATAGCATATGCAGATACTATTCCAGAAAATAATCCAAGATTATACTGTAATAACAATATCTTAATGGATGCAGAATCAGGAAATATATTATATGAAAAAAATGGGTACGCTAAAATTTATCCTGCAAGTACTACAAAAGTATTAACCGCTATATTAGTTTTAGAAAATTTACCATTAGATGAAAAAATTGTTGCATCTAAAAATGCTATAAATTCTGTTCCACTTGAAAGTTCAGTAATGGGAATAAAAAAAGAAGAAATTTTTTCCGTCGAAAATCTATTATATGGTTTACTTTTATCATCTGGAAATGACGCAGCAATTGTTCTTGCTGAAGCAGTAAGCGGTAATGTTAATGACTTTGTAACTTTGATGAATACAAAAGCAAAAGAAATTGGTTGTCTTAATACACATTTTTCAAATCCACACGGATTTTATGATGATAATCACTATTCCACTCCATACGACATGGCTTTAATATTAAAGTATGCTATGAAATTTGATGAATTTAAAAAAATAGTTGAATCTAAATCATTCGAATTACCTAGTACAAACAAAACTCCAAATACAAGAATAATAAAAAATACAAATAAATTAATTGATGAAAATTCTAATACATTCTATAAATATGCTTTAGGTGGTAAAACTGGATACACTATAGAATCAAGAGGAACGTATATTGGTTATTCAAAAAATGGTAATAAAATTTTAATAGTTGGTAATTTTGATGGCTCACAAAATATAAATGGGAAAAATGCAAGATTTCTTGATGCAATTAGTTTATGTGATTATGGATTTTTTAATTTTGATAAAGAGAAAATAGTTACAAAAGATACTTTTAATTTTTCATTTATAGATAAAAATACTAATACAAAGTCATCTATTTCTCTTAAAGATGATATTTATTCACTGACAAGGAAAAACAACTATATTACTATTACGCCGACACTAAATTTATCAGATACAAATAATATTAAAATCAATTTAAAAATAAAAGGAAATAATTTAGATATAAATAACACTTATGACTCAATTTGTTCTTCTTCAAATTATTTTTCTTTAAAAAATATTTTAAGCGAAAACTTCTCATACATAATACTTAGTATTTTAATAATTATATTATACATATTAATTAAAAAACTAAGAATAAATAATAAAACAATAAAGAATAAATATAACAATAGAACAAAAGTTAAATAAATATATATATATATATATATATATTATTCAGTCTGCCATTAATAGTCTAGCAGACTGAATATATTTTTAGTTAGCAGTATTACTCTGTGTTGTCGTTTCTTCAGAAGAATTATCAACTAATTTATTTTTTACTAATTCTTTAGTTTTTTCTTTATCCATAACAAAATATGAAATATTATTTATATATTTTGCTTCACCAGGTGCAGTGCATGATGAAATGTTGGAAGTATCTATCTTCATAGCATCTGTTGAATACTTAAGAGCTTCTCTAGCTGTAATATTTGTATCAGTATTATCTAAAGCAACGTTTATTAAGTCTGGAATTTTAGTCAAATTTTTTGCAGATAATACGGTAGATATAAAATTCTTGATAAACTGCTGCTGTACTTCAGTTCTTTGTAAATCTCCTCTAGCATATCCTGAACCATCATTTCCCTTTCTATATCTTACAAATTGTTCTGCTTGTTTTCCATTTAATACCTGTGTTCCTTTTTTTAAGTCAATATGTAAATTCTGAGTTGGATCATCATATTTCATTCTAACCGGAACATCTACTTCAACGCCACCAACTTTATCAACAATGTCAATCAACATTTTTGAATCAAATATTAAATAATAATCTATATCTACCCCTATTAATTCTTCAATTTGCTCAACAAATGCTTGTGTATTTTTCCCTCTATATAAAGAATTTAATTTGTGCCCTACACAATACTCATTAGTAATATATGTATCCCTTGGAATTGACATCATTGCTACCTTACCTGTTTCAACGTTATAATTTACATACATCATTGTATCTGTTAAATTTTGATTAGTTCCTACAATTAAAGCATTTATTTCACTTTTCTTTTTTGTTGATACTTTACTATCATTACTTCCGGCTTGAGTAGCAAGTGAATCTTCACCTATAACCCTATTTACTGCATATATACTAGTCCAAAGGACTACACCAATAGCAAAAATAACAATAAAAAACGTAGTTAATTTTTGATATATATTCTTCTTTTTCTTTTTATTTTTCTTACCCATATCTAAATATTAAACTCCTTCTGCATTGTCAATGTTATCTGAATTTGTACCATCACTTGGAAATTTGGTTTTTATTATATTCTGAGCTTCAGATTTGTTTAATATATAAAACGACATCCAATTTGATGATTTATCTCCCACATCCTTTAAATCACCTGGAGCAGTGCATGAATACATTCCTGATATATCAATTTTTGAGGCATCTGTAATGTATTTTGTTGCCTCCCTAGCAGTTATATTAGTTTCTGTATTCTTTAATCCTATATTAATTAAATCAGGTATTTTTGAAATATTCTTAGCAGATAAAACTTGTGAGATAAATGATTTTATAAAATCTTGTTGTACTTCTGTCCTTTGAACATCTCCCATAGGATAGCCAACTGTCATATCATTGTTATGTCTAAATCTAACAAAGCCCTCAGCTTGTTCGCCATTTAAAACCTGTTTACCAGGCTGCAAATCAATATGCAAATCTTGACTTCCATCGTCATACTTCATTCTAATTGGAACATCAACTTCCACTCCACCTATAGCATCAACCATTTCTTTTAACATAGAAGCATCAAACACTAAGTAATAATCGATATTTACATCTAACATGTTTTCAACCTGGTTTACAAGCGACATTATTCCTTTACTTTGATACATATAATTGATTTTATATACAGAGCTTAATGTTGGATTAGATACAATGGATGTATCCCTAGGAATTGACATCATTCCAATTTTTCCAGTTTCAACATTGTATTTTAAATATATAATTGTATCTGTCAATTCTTCATTTTTTCCACATATAAGTGCGTTTATAACTTTTTTCTTTGATGATGAACTAACGGTAATAATATTTCCGTTTTCATCTAACTTTTCATCTTCTCCAATAATTGCGTAATTTACAGCATATATTATTCCCCATAAAGCCATGCATATTATACTAACAATTACCAGTACAATTGTTATAATTTGTATATAATTTTTTTTAGATTTTACTTTCTTTGACATAAATACCTCTTTACACCTTTATATTTCTATTAATAATCTTTAATAACACGTTATTATTATACATCATTTTTGTAATATTAGTTTGTTCTATTTTATTTTTAATTTGCATTTTACTTGATGGTAATTCGGATAAAAGGGCAACGGCAGCTAAAATAATGTATATTATAACAATCGTCTTTAGTGTACCTAAAGCCAATCCTCCAATTTTATTTATACTTTTTAAAATTGGCAAATCAAATACCAAATTTAAAACTGATTTTAAAATAAATATTATAACAAATGATATTATAAATGTTATAATAAAGCTTATACCTCTTAATATAAACATCGTAATATTATTAGCTTGATATTCCTTTTGTTCATCAGATATTATTCCATTTATAATCTTGCTATACATTGTATTATCTTCAGTTCCATTTTTTCTGTTTTCAACTGTATCATTTATACATTGATATACATTATCATAAATATTTTTTCCTATGTTACCACTTTTAAGTAGATTTGCAATAGGATTTTGTAATATAAGTGATAATATAATTGCAATTATTATTGCCACGAAACCTACTAAAACGCTTATTAATCCTTTTTTATATCCTAAATAAGCTCCTAGTGAAACAATCAAAATCAAAACTACATCTATAACCATAATTAACCTCGTTTTACATATTTACACAATATATTTTATTTGAATATATTAAAGCTATTGATTTTCCGTTATTAAAAGTTATAACGTTTTTAGGTGGTAATTCAAATTTAATATTTTTAATTTCTACTCCCCATTTGTTTATAACCTGTAGACCATCTTGATAAATTAAATAATTAAGTACATTGGTATTTTTAAACATTTTAGGCGAATCTGTTATTTGGCTTGTACTTATGTTAGTATTATCTAATCTATTTGAAATTAAAGAATACCCACTATCTTTATCATTTTTTAACTCTTTTGATATTATAGAATAATAATTATTTGATATACTTACATACATTATTTGTGATGTATCAAACTTGTATATATCTTCCCTATCTTTTGTATCAATGTTACATTTTACTATTTTATCATCCAGTAACATTATAATATTTCGGTTTTGAATAGTCAAGTCATATAAAAAATTATTATCTAGTGTTGCAATTGTATCAATTTTTTCTCCATTTGAACTATCTATAAGTGAAATAGATATTCCTGCCTTAAAAGTCTCCGTATTTGTTTGAACTACAATAAGTTGTCTTGCATTATTTAGCATATTAACACTTACAATAGGATTTGATGACAAATATGCATTATACAAATTCTTTCCCTTTTTAGAATATACTCCTAAAACTTTTTTATAACCACTAGTTGAATATTCAACAACGTAATTTCCACTTTCGTCAATAAATATTTCATCAATTTCTCCATCAATCTTAGTATTTAGTATTTCTTTCTTATCTTCAAACAAATAAATTTTTCCATTGGAATTATTTGACACGGCCATAAATTTCCCTTGTATATATATGTTAGGGGTAAATTTTGTACTAAGCTCGTATTCCCAAGTTTTCTTTCCTCTAGAATTATATGTTGTAATTTTTTGATTATTGTATATTAATAAATCTGAACAATATGATTCATATATATCTGAATCAGTTGAAACTATATCAATTTTATTCTTATCATCTATACCACTACCTCTATTAATACTTATACCAAATAAAGGGCCATAGTATAAAAATACAAATAACAATATAAAAACAATTACACATATTAAACATATCAAAAGTGGATTGGTCCTTTTATCTTCTCTTGTATTTGTTTTATCTATATCTCTTTTTATTCTCTTACTTCTTTCAATCTCTTTTTGTGCTTTATGTTTATTGGCTATCTCAATCCCCTTAGATAAATCCTCATTATTAATTTCAGAATTATTTATTCTTCCTTTTCTCATAATTTTTCTCCCATTTTTTTGGATTATAATATACTTTATCCTTTAACTCATCTGGTAAATATTGTTGCTTAACATATCCATTTTCAAAATCATGAGGATATTTATATCCTACACCATATCCAAAGTTTTCCATTCCACTAATTTCAGCATTTCTGATGTGCATTGGAATTTTTCCAACATCCATGTTTTTGACATCTTCTATAGCTTGGTTTATTCCTAAATAACTTGCATTGGATTTTGGACTCATAGCAACTTCTACAGCTGCTTGTGCAAGTATAATCCTTGCTTCTGGCATACCTATTTGATGAACAGCTTGCATTGCCGCTACAGCCACAATTAAAGCTTCATTATTTGCTGCTCCTACATCCTCTGATGCTTGAATAACAATCCTCCTTGCTATAAACATAGGATCTTCTCCTCCTTCAAGCATTCTTGCTAAATAATGTAGTGTTGCATCCGGATCAGAACCTCTCATAGATTTTATAAAAGCACTAATTGTATCATAATGAGAGTCATCTGACTTATCATATATAACCTTCTTTTGCATAATACAATTTTTTATAACATCCATGTCTATAACTATCTTTCCATCTTCATTCATATTAGTTGTTATTACTGCAAGTTCCAAACTGTTTAGTGCACCTCTTACATCTCCATTAGAAATATATCCTAAATATTCTAAAACTTCATTTTTTATATCAAGGTTATATCCTCCAAGTCCATTTTCTTTATCAACTATAGCCGCTTTTAGAATTTTAACAATATCGTCCTTTGAAAGTTCTTTAAATTTAAATACAGTTGATCTTGAAAGAAGAGCTTTATTTACACTAAAATATGGATTTTCAGTCGTGGCACCAATTAAAATTACAGTACCCTTTTCAACATAAGGCAAAAGTGCATCCTGCTGTAACTTGTTAAACCTATGAATTTCGTCTACAAAAAGTATTACTCTACCAGTTGGATTTAAAAATATATTCTGAGTTTCTTCTACAATTTTTTTTATATCTGCAACACCTGCAGATGTTGCATTGATACTTTCAAATTTATTTTTAGTTGTATGCGCAATTATTCTTGCAAGGGAAGTTTTGCCACATCCGGGTGGTCCCCAAAATATTGCAGATGTTAATCTATCTGACTTTATAAGTCTGTATAACAATTTATCTTTTCCCACAATTTCATCTTGACCATAGAAATCATCAAGTGAAGTAGGCTTCATTCTATATGCTAATGGTTCCATATAATCCCTCTTTTTTGTATAATTTTACTTATTTATTATATAATAAAACCTAACTATTAGCAATAGCTAATAATTAGGTTTTTACATAGTTTATTTCAAAAGATTAAAATAACAGGAGTAAAAAATTATAATATATAAGAAACATATATTTTTAATACATTGAAACTTCAACAACTTTAAATGTAGCATTTTTCATTGCTTCAACTTTATCTGAAGATACATATGTAAATATTTTAAATTCTTGTGTTTGTCCAGACGTTAAATCATTTGCATAAACATAACCATCATCAATTCTTGCTCCTGTACTATCTACAGCTTCTATGTGAATGTCAAATGATTTTTTATCAGATGTTTTATTTTTTACTTTAACTTTTAACTCTGTACTTGTTATTCCATATTTGCCAACACTAACTTCAAAATTTCCTAAATTTACATCTACATCATTTTTTAGAATTTCTTCTGTACTATTTCCAACTGCTTTATCTAATTCTTTACTTGTTTTATCAAGTGAATTAGATAAACTATTTTGCATTGACAAAGTAATAATTACTGTGAAAACTGCAAGAATTATTGCTGCTGCAGCTTTTCCACTTCCGGCCTTTTTTACTAATGCTATAATTCCAAATATGAACGCTATAATTGCCATTATAAACGATAAATTATTTATAAATGGAATAAATGAAGTACAAATACCAACTATTCCTAAAACCATACCAGCAGTAGCAAGTCCACTTTTCTTTTTTTCTTCCATAAAAATTCCTCCAATCAAAACTAATATCAGAATAAAAAGTATAAATAATAATATTTATATATTTTGTATATATAATAAATGTAGTTTTTTTCTTGTTATCTAAGTACCCCTTCTAAAACTAACAAAGCAATAATTACCGTAAAAGTAGCAAGTATTACTCCAGATGCTGCTTTTCCACTTCCAGATCTTTTCAATAATGATATCATTCCAAATATAAAAGCAATAATTGCCATTATAATTGATAATATGTCCACAAAAGGAATAAATGACGTTCCAATACCAACTATACCCAAAACCATACTAGCAGTTTCAAGGCCACTTTTCTTTTTATCTTCCATATGATTTCCCCCAATCAAAATTAATTTTTAAATAAAAACTACAAATACTATTTATATATTCACATTATACAATATATGTAATTTTTTGTCAACGATGTATCGTTAAAAAATAGCAAATAATATTGTTATAATGTATTTATGAGGTGTAAACTATGAATATCTCTGAAGCAATAGCTAAAAGAATAAAAAATATTTGTAAAGAACGAAATATAAGCATTAATAAATTAGCAAATCTAAGCTGTCTTACGCAATCAACATTACAGTCCATAATTGATGGAAGTAGTAATAATCCAAAACTGCTTACTATTTTTAGAATTTGTTATGGTTTAAATATTACAATATCAGAATTTTTTAATGACAAAATATTTGAAAATTTAGACTTAGATATATAATTAAATTTAAAATTTAATATATTTTACACGTGGAAAGCCCCTTAGCAAAATGCTAAGAGGCTTTCTACTATTACAAATCTAAAAATTTTTTATTATTTCCTCTTTAGTAATACCATATATTTTGTATAAATTCTCAATATCGCCAGATTTACCAAATTTATCTTTTACTCCAAACTTTATTAATTTTTTTGGATATTCTTCAGTTAAAACATTAGAAATAATACTACCAATTCCGCCAACTATACTATGATCTTCAATTGAAATTAATTTATCAGTTTCTTTTGCACATTTAATTATGGTTTCTTTGTCAATTGGTTTTATACTGTATAAATCAACAACACGTACATTTATACCTCTTTTTTCTAATTCTTTTTTTGCCTCAAGAGCTATCCATACTGTATTTCCAACAGCAAAAATCGTACCATCATTTCCATTGCCAAATGTGTTTGATCCTCCAAGTTTAAATATATCAAGATCACTATATACATCTACAGCTTTATTTCTTCCAAGCCTTATATATTTAGGTCCTTTTTCTTGCATACATATATCAAGTATCTTTTGTGTTGCGACATCATCTGCCGGGCAAAATACTTTCATATTTGGAATTACATTCATAAGTGCAATATCCTCGATGCATTGATGAGTAGCACCATCTTCTCCTACTGCAAGTCCAGAATGTGTAGCACATAAATTGATATCTATATTTGAATATGCAGCTGTATTTCTAATTTGTTCATAAGCACGTCCTGCAAGAAACATTGCAAAACTAGACGCAAACACTTTTTTTCCTGTAAGTGCCATTCCACAAGCTGTTCCTACCATATCTTGTTCTGAAATTCCCATATCAAAATGTCTATCAGGAAATTCCTTTTTAAAAAGTTTAGTACAAGTAGCATTTGCAAGATCAGCATCAAACACCATAACATCTTTATTTTCAAAACCTTTTTTTACAAGATATTCTCCATATGATTCTCTTGTTGATTTCATATATTTCCCTCTTTTCTTTTACTTTAATTCAGCTTTAGACAAATTATATTCTTCATCTGTAAGCTTTTTACCATGCCATTCGGCTTTATTTTCCATAAAAGATATTCCCTTACCTTTTATTGTATTTGCTATTATTACATTTGGCTTATTTGACTTTTTAGCGTTTGATACAGATGTTAAAATTTCATCAAAATTATGCCCATTAATTCTTTGAACATAAAATCCAAAAGAATTAAATTTTTCTTCTAAGTTATCCACATTTTTAACATCTTTTATAGTGCCATCTATTTGTAATCCATTATTATCTACAAACAAAATTAAATTATTAAGGTTATATTTACTTGAACTCATACAAGCTTCCCATATCTGTCCTTCTTCTATTTCTCCATCTCCGACCAAGCAATACACATTTCCCTCTTTACCTGATACTTTTTTAGAAATGGCCATACCATTTGCAATTGAAAGTCCCTGTCCTAAAGATCCACTTGAAACATCTACTCCATTTATTTTTATACAAGGATGTCCCTCAAGATAACTATCAAACTTTCTAAATGTTTTTAAATCTTCATGTGGTATATATCCCTTACTTGAAAGCACAGCATAATAGCAAGATGATGCATGACCCTTTGATAAAATAAATTTATCAATTCTACTCCCTTCATTATCTAAATTTAAGTTCATTAATCTATGATATAAAGCTACTAAGATTTCAACACAAGATAGACTACCTCCTGGATGTCCTGAACCTGCACTATATATCATATCCACTATATCATTTCTAATATCTTTTGATATTTTTTCTAAATCTTCCATATATCCCCCTTAATTTATATCTTTAAATCCTGTTCCAATCGCTTCATTTACTGTTGTTATATACATTAATGCTTTACTATCATTTTCTCTAATTAATTCCTTTAATTTTGCTATCTGTGGAGTAGTTATTATACAAGTAATTGTAGTTATCTGTTTTTTACTATGAGCTCCTACACTATTTGTTACAGTTGCTCCTCTTTTTAAATCATTTAATATTGCTGGAATTACCTTATCACTTTTATTTGTAATAATTGTTACAACTTTTGTATAATATATTCCTTCAAAAACTACATTTACTACCTTTGTTGAAATTGCCATAGCAATTATCGAATAAAGTCCAACGTTTATATCCTTAAACACAATAATAATAGCTGATATAATAAAAAATTCAATTATTAATAGAACTTTACTTACACTTTGTGCTTTAGTGAGTTTATATATAAGTTGGGCTAAAAGATCTGAGCCACCAGAACTTGCTCCTGCCTTAAATACTAATGCAAGTCCTAAACCTACTATAATTCCACCAAACACACAAGAAGTAAACATATCTAATCCTCCGAATTTTATAAACACCCCATCTTTAAATATTTCATAAAATAGTGCAAGTATAATTGTTGTAAATATTGTTTTTAAATTAAACTTTATTCCAAGTTTTATTATTGAAAAAATAAAAAGAGGAATATTTATAAAAATTATTGTAAGACCCATCGGAACATTAAAAATGTAATAAAATATTGTAGCTATACCACTTGCTCCACCTGTTGTCATTTTGTATGGTAATAAAAACCAGTTCGTTCCAATTGATATAAGGAAAGAGCCTAAAATCATATATATTAAGTCTATAACAACATGCATTATAAAAAGTTGATCTTTTTCCATATTATTAAATTTCATAATAACCACCTTTTAATGATTATTATTTGTATTTAAAAATAAATTATATCTCTTTTCTTAATATATCAAGAAATTTTTCACTTCTAGAATACTTTTTTGGAGTAAATTCTTTTAACTTTTTAACGTAATCATCAAAATTTTCTCCATCTTTATACATAAGTAAATATCCTTCTTTTTCCAGTTCACCTGCAACTTCTAGTTGATGATCATTTATATGTTCGTTATATTTCCCAAGTCTTGGAACAACAAGTACTCTTTTATTATTTTCTAATGCATTAAAAATTGTTCCAACTCCACCATGACATATGACAAAACCAGCTTTTTTAATATATTCATTAAATTTACTAGTATCAATTGATTTTATCATTTTTATTTTTTTACTACTAAACTTAGTATTTCCAGTTTGTGCAACTATTTCATCATCTTTTAAAGCTTCAGAATTTTCTACCATATTAAAAATTCTTAAAAATTGTTGCTTTTGGGTACCAACTGAGACGAAAACCATTACATTAACCTCCCTAAATATTCAGCCTTTTTATATTTTTTTGCTAAATCTTCCCATTGAACATAAAATTTGTTTGCAAAAGGATAAACCATTTTACCAGTTACAGATAAACTATTTACTTTAGCAAGAGATTCAATATATATAACTTTTTTACCAAATAATTTTGCAAAAAAGCACATTATACCACCAACTTGTGCCCCGGTTGTTAAAACGGTTTTAGGTTTAAATTTAATAAGTATGCTTATACTCTTAAACATATTGTATATAACGGCCCCTATATACTTTATTTTATTTTTATTTGGTCCATATTTAAAAAATTCCATGTTATAATTATCAGATAAATTTTCTGTTATTTCAGTTTTTTCTGTTACTAATAAATAATCATATTCGTTAAACAATTTCTTTAACTTTAGCATTTCACTTAAATGTCCACCAGAACTACATACAAAAATTACTTTTTTCACTTATTTTCTCCCTTTATTTTTATATCTATACCATACTTTTCTTTTAAATATTTTTTATTTACCTTTTCAGGTCCAACAATTATAGAGGCATAGTTATTATTAGTATATATATTCATTTTCTTTTTTATATTTTCTTCATATTTTATATTATTTTTAGATATATATTTTTCTATGTCATCTAATACTATTTTTGACAATACATATTCAGCAAAATTATCACAAACAGGTCCTAATATTTGTGAATTTGATGATGTTATTTCATCTGTTGTTTGAAGTCCTATTCTAATTATCTTAACATCTGTTTTTTTACACTCTTTTAAAATATAATATACTCTTTCAATAGCATCATCTACACTAAGTGGTGTATACTCTTTATTCTCATACATTTCATATAATTTACTATCCTTTAATACATATACTGGATAAATTCTTAAGCATTTTGGATTAAGTTTTAATACCTTTTTTATGCTATACACTTCCGTATCTAAATTACTTCCTGGAAGTCCAACCATAATTTGAATACCTAAATCTATTCCATATAAATGTATTAATCTTGCAGCACGTATGACATCATTCTTAGTATGCCCTCTTTTAGATATTTCTAATACCTTATCACTCATTGACTGTACTCCAAGTTCAATAGTTTTTACATTATATTTTTTTAAAAATGATAATATTTTAGGTGATATATAATCAGGTCTTGTTGAAAGCCTAATACTATCTACTTTTCCTTCTTCAATATAATTATTTGCAATTTTTAAATAATTTTCCTGTAACTTTGTAGGAATCCCTGTAAAAGATCCTCCAAAAAAAGCAATCTCAATTTTTTTGTTATTTTTATTATTTTTAAAATAATCCAAATGCTCATTAATAATGTTATCCACATCATCAACAGTTACACTTGTATCTATTCCTGTTATTTTCCTTTGGTTGCAAAAAACGCACTCATTATTGCAACCTAAATGAGGAATAAAAATTGGAATTGTGTATTGATTATCCTTATTTGTTATATTATTTAAAATTTTATTTATATCAAGTTTTAAATTATATTCTTTTAATGGCATATGCTGCTGCTGCCTGCTCTGCACTTTTTTTATTTTTTCCAACGCCCTCACCTATCTTTTTGCCATTAAACACAACTTCTACATAAAAAGTTTTGTTATGTTCTGGTCCTTCTTCCTTCAGAAGTTTGTATTCAATTTTTACACTGCCATTTTTTTGTAAAATTTCTTGTAACTTAGTTTTGTAATCTGTGTTAAAGTCTTTTCCTTCTAATACTTCTTTTATTTGAGTACTTAATTTTTTAAGTACAAACTCTTTAGCCTTATCATATCCTCCATCTATATATATGCTTCCAAGAATTGCCTCAAAACAATCAGCAATTATTGCATCTTTTTTTGCAACTAAACTTTGTGTTTCACATTTGCCTAAATATATATAATTTTGCAGTCCAATTTCTTTTAACGCTAAACTTAAAGATGTTTCACACACTATAGCAGCCCTTTTTTTTGTCATTTCACCTTCGGAATAAACCTTTTTATCATTATATAACATATCTGATATTATATGTTCTAAAATTGCATCTCCCAAATATTCGATTCTCTCGTTATAATCATTATTACTTGTAATTCCTTTTTCATAAGCATATGATTTATGTGTAAGCGCTAGTTTTAAAAGAGAAATATCGTTATATGTATACCCAATTAATTTTTCAACTTTTTTTAGTTTTTGTTCATCAGTCACTTTAAACACTTCCTTATTATTAATTCACATATATTATACCTAAATAATATATTTTTTTCAAGTAAAATGAGATTTTTACTTTACATTTTATGTAAAGTATGATATAATGATTATACATTAGTAATTGTAAAATTTATTTTAATAAAAAAATTATTATTCTAAATTCATTTAGAAGTATATATACATATTAAAAAAGAAAGAAGGACTTACTATGAATGAAAAAATCTTTTTTTTGATTGCTTTTACTGTTATTATTGAGGGACTTTTGATTTTAACAATTAAGTTGGCAATAAAAACCAGCAAACGCACTAAAGAAAAAATCATAATTTCAACCAAATCTAACGGTACATATGAGATGAGAATCTCAAGCAAACAAAAAGAGGGAACATTTTTCATCTTCGAAAGAGAAGACGAGATTATAAGTTTTTTGCAAAATAGGTATCACTTAAACACCTGCATATCTTTCGATGGCGAGAAATTATCATTAGCCGACCTTAAGAAAAATTTATTAAAAAAGCAACAAAATCCTCAGACTTAATTGTCTGGGGATTTTATTATACTCTATACATTTTCTTTTATATAATCAACTACATCTCCAACAGTAGAAATTTTCTCTGCTTCTACTTCTGGAATTTCCATATCAAACTCTTCTTCAAATGCCATTATAAGTTCAACAACATCTAAAGAGTCCGCTCCTAAATCATCTATAAAAGTAGTTTCAGATGTAATTGTATCTAAATCATCAATTCCTAATTGTTCAGCTATAACATCTTTCACTCTACTGAAGATTTCATTTTCGTCCATATAAATTACCTCCTCAATAAATTTTACATCTCTATTATCTAATATTTACGTAATATTGTCAATAGTATTACATATATTTTTTTATTTTTTATATATTTTACTTTTTCGACAAAATTTATTATATCTACTTTACTATATGAAAGAAAAGAAAAGTTGTTAAAAAAACAGAGCATAAGCTCTGTTTTTAATTATTCTATTATGTTAGATACTGAACCAGATCCAACTGTTCTTCCACCTTCACGAATAGCGAATTTTAATCCTTTTTCAATTGCTATTGGAGTGATAAGTTTAGCTTTGATTGTTACATTATCACCAGGCATTACCATTTCTTTATCTTTTGGTAATTCGATTACACCTGTAACATCAGTTGTTCTGAAATAGAATTGTGGTCTATATCCTTGGAAGAATGGAGTATGTCTTCCACCTTCTTCTTTTGTTAGGATATATACTTCAGCTTCAAATTCAGTATGTGGATGTATAGAACCAGGTTTAGCGATAACTTGACCTCTTTGGATTTCATCTCTTTGAACACCTCTTAAAAGTAGTCCAGCGTTATCTCCACATTCAGCTTCATCAAGTGATTTTCTGAACATTTCAATACCTGTTACAACTGTCTTTTTAGGAGTATCTACAAGACCAACGATTTCAACTTCTTCACCAAGTTTTAATACACCTTTTTCGATTCTACCTGTAGCAACTGTTCCTCTACCAGTAATTGTAAATACATCCTCAACTGGCATTAGGAATGGTTTATCAGTATCTCTAGTTGGTTCAGGAATGTATTCGTCTATAGCATTTAGAAGTTCTTTAATACAAGCGTATTCTGGAGCC
The DNA here is from genome assembly GCA_000433755.1 of Clostridium sp. CAG:465. Classification (GTDB taxonomy): domain Bacteria; phylum Bacillota; class Clostridia; order TANB77; family CAG-465; genus CAG-465. Next base: position 65,414 of record FR891275.1, read on the forward strand.
TCTGGATCTTTAGATTCACATTCTAGAACTTTAAGAGCAGAACCTTTTATTATAGGAGTTGTATCTCCTGGGAAATCATATTTAGATAATAGATCTCTTATATCCATTTCAACTAATTCTAATAGTTCTGGATCGTCAACCATATCACATTTGTTCATGAAAACAACTATATATGGAACACCAACTTGTCTTGCAAGTAGTATATGCTCTCTTGTTTGAGGCATAGGACCATCTGCAGCAGAAACAACTAGGATTGCACCATCCATTTGTGCAGCACCTGTGATCATGTTTTTAACATAGTCAGCATGTCCTGGACAGTCAACGTGTGCATAGTGTCTCTTATCTGTTTCATATTCTACGTGTGATGTAGAAATAGTGATTCCTCTTGCTTTTTCTTCTGGTGCATTATCAATTTGGTTATAATCACTAAATTGAGCTTCACCTTTTAAACTACAATATTTAGTTATTGCAGCTGTAAGAGTAGTTTTACCATGGTCAACGTGACCAATAGTACCAATATTAACGTGTGGTTTAGTTCTTTCAAACTTTGCTTTTGCCATTTTAAAATTCCTCCTTAATTACTACTTTTAATGCATATAGCATTAACTTTGGTAATATTTTACTACATTTTAAATTAATTTGCAATACATTTATTCGTTTTTTATGTTTTTTTTAATTTTTAGACATTAATTGTCTTTTTTTGTTCTTTGTGCAACAATTGTTTCAAGAACAGATTTTGGAACTTCTTCATAATGAGATGGTTCCATAGAGTAAACTCCTCTACCTTGTGTTCTAGATCTTAAATCTGTAGCATATCCAAACATTTCAGATAGTGGAATAAATGAGTGAATAGTTGTAGTTCCTTGAACTGTATCCATTCCTTCCATTCTACCACGTCTAGAGTTAACATCTCCGATAACATCTCCCATGTATTCTTCTGGAACAATGATATCAACTTTCATTATTGGTTCTAATAATACTGCTCCACCTTGACGGCAAGCTTCTTTTAGAGCCATAGATCCAGCAATATGGAAAGCTGCTTCAGATGAGTCAACGTCATGATATGAACCATCAACAAGTGCAACTTTAATATCTACAACAGGATATCCTGCTAAAATACCAGCTTTCATTGCATCTTGAACACCTTCGTCTGTTGGTTTAACATATTCCTTAGGAACAACACCACCAACAATTTTAGATGTAAATTCATAACCTTTTCCTGGTTCATTTGGTTCAACTTCTAACCAAACATCACCATATTGTCCTCTACCACCAGATTGTCTTATAAATTTACCTTGAACCTTAACAGGTTTTCTGATAGTTTCTTTATATGCAACTTGTGGTTTACCAACATTAGCTTCTACTTTAAATTCTCTTTTCATTCTATCAACTATGATATCAAGATGTAATTCACCCATACCAGCGATGATAGTTTGACCAGTTTCTTGATCAGTATATGCTTTAAATGATGGATCTTCCTCAGCTAGTTTTTGTAAAGCTAAGTCCATTTTATCTTGGTCAGCTTTAGTTTTTGGTTCAATTGCAACATCTATAACAGGTTCTGGGAACTCAATAGATTCAAGTATTATTGGAGCGTTTTCATCACATAAAGTATCTCCAGTAGATACATCTTTTAGTCCAACCGCACAAGCTATGTCTCCGGCATATACCTTTGTTATATCTTGTCTGTTATTAGCATGCATTTGAATAAGTCTTCCTATTCTTTCCTTTTTGCCTTTATTAGCATTTAATACATAAGAACCACTTTCTAATGTTCCTGAATAAACTCTAAAGAAAGTTAATTTTCCAACATATGGATCAGTCATTATTTTGAAAGCAAGTGCTGCAAATGGTTGATCGTCTGCTGAAATTCTTTCTTCTTCAGTTCCATCTTCTAGTACACCTTTTATATGAGGTATATCAGTTGGAGCTGGCATATAATCAACAATGTTATCAAGTAATTCTTGAACACATTTGTTTTTATATGAACTTCCGCAAGTTACTGGAACTATTGTATTAGCTATTGTTCCTTTTCTAAGACCTTTTTTGATTTCTTCTTCAGTAAGTTCTTCACCCATTAAATATTTTTCCATTAATGCGTCATCTTGTTCTGCAACAGCTTCTACAAGTTTTGTTCTATATTCTTCAGCTAATTCTTTTAAATCATCTGGAATTGGTTCACGTCTAACATCTTTTCCAAGATCGTCATAGTGAATACAAGCATCCATTTTAACTAAATCAACTAGTCCTTTAAAAGTATCTTCTTTACCAATTGGTATAGCAATTGGTACTGCATTAGCTTGTAATCTTTCTTTTAATTGTTTTACACAGTTAAAGAAATCAGCTCCTGTAATATCCATTTTATTTACATATACCATTCTTGGAACGTTATATTTGTTTGCTTGTCTCCAAACAGTTTCAGATTGTGGTTGAACTCCACCTTTTGCACAAAGTACAGTAACTGAACCATCTAGGACTCTAAGAGATCTTTCAACTTCTATTGTAAAGTCAACGTGTCCTGGTGTATCAATAATGTTAATTCTGTTATTATTCCAGTAACATGTTGTAGCAGCAGAAGTTATTGTTATACCTCTTTCTTGTTCTTGAGCCATCCAGTCCATTGTAGCTCCACCATCATGAACTTCACCTATTTTATGAGTTTTACCTGTATAAAATAGAATTCTTTCAGTAGTAGTAGTTTTACCAGCATCAATGTGTGCCATGATACCGATATTTCTTGTCCTCTCAAGAGGATATTCTCTACCTGCCATTTATTCTTCCTCCTTTTTATCTTAGGATTACCATCTATAATGAGCAAATGCTTTGTTAGCTTCTGCCATTCTATGTGTATCTTCTTTCTTCTTGAATGCTCCACCTTGACCGTTTATAGCATCCATTATTTCTCCAGCTAGTTTTTCTTCCATGCTATGTTCATTTCTTTTTCTAGCGTATTCAACTAACCATCTTATTGCTAAAGATTGTTTTCTATCAGCTCTAATTTCCATTGGAACTTGGTATGTTGCTCCACCTACACGTCTAGCTTTAACTTCTAGTGCTGGTGTAACGTTATCTAATGCTTGTCTGAAAGCATCCATAGCTTCTCTTCCTGTTTTTTCTTTTACGATATCAAATGCACCGTATACGATTTTTTGAGCTGTAACTTTTTTACCATCCCACATTACTTTATTTATAAGTTTTGTAACAACTTTTGAGTTGTACATTGGATCTGGCATTACTTCTCTTTTAGCTATATGTCCTTTTCTTGCCACTTTTCTTCCCTCCTTTTTAACATTTTGAATCATACTAATTCAAAAAGGTACTCAAAAACTTTAATTTCTGTAAGGGGCTAGAGTTTAATTTATTTTAAACTTAAGCACCTACTCTTATTTTATTTTTTCTTTGCTCTTTTTGCACCATATTTTGATTTTGCTTGTACTCTGTCTGCAACACCTGCAGTATCAAGTACACCTCTTACAATGTGGTAACGTACACCTGGTAGGTCTTTTACTCTTCCACCTCTAATTAAAACAACACTGTGTTCTTGTAGGTTATGACCAATTCCTGGAATATATGCTGTTACTTCCATTGTATTAGAAAGTCTAACTCTGGCTACTTTACGTAAAGCTGAGTTTGGCTTTTTAGGAGTTTGTGTTTTTACAACTGTACAAACACCTCTTTTTTGTGGAGAAGATTGATTAGTAGCAGATTTTGTACGAGAATTGTATCCTCTTTGTAATGCTGGTGATTTTGATTTTGTTACTTTATCTTGTCTTCCCTTTCTTACTAATTGGCTAAATGTAGGCACTCTAAGTTCACCTTCCTTTCCTTTTTACTTGCATTACACAAGTAGTTTAATTATACTCTAAAATACATAAAAAGTCAATAAAAAATAGGAAATTTATAAATTAATATAACATAACATTTACATTTGGTTCCTTTATAACAATACCGCACTCACTCAATACTTTATATGTGGTGTTTTTTAAAAAAATAAAGGTAAAAGTTATATTTAAAGATGTTTATATACAATAATTTTTAATGTATAATTTTATTGGTGGTAATATGAAAAGAATAGAAGAGCAAAATGTTATAATAGGAAAAAAACTAAAAGAATACAGAGAAAATAGAGGATACACGCAAGAAGAAGTTGCAAAAGAAATAGAGGTAAATCCAAAACATTATGGAAGAATAGAAAGAGGAGAGAATTCTTGCACAGTTTCAAACCTTATAACTCTATGTAATTTACTTGGTATCAGTACAGAAGATATTATGGGGTCTCTTACGTACACAAAACCCGATAACGGAATAAGTAATGATTTTCAAAAATTAACCATTGAAGATAAATTATCTGTATCAAATTATATAGAATTTTTAATTTCAAGGTATAAAAATTAAAATTTCTATTATTGTGGAGGCTTATATTTAATGTTAATAGATGTAAACCAAACTATATCAGAGAAAAAAAACGAATTTGAAATATTGTATGAAAATAAGAGCATATATACTGCAACTCTACCTTTTATAAACATAATCGGAAGTTTTAATTTAGAAAATCTTAGAAAAATAAAAGTATATGATAAAAACAGTAATTTAAAATATAAAACAGAGTATAATTATGTTGATAATCAACTAGAAGAATTTATTCCATTTAAATATTTAATAACCAATTCTCAAAAATTTTATCAACTAAAGTTCATTAATCAAAATAATAATGAAAATGATGTGTCAATTTTTTGAAATGAAGGAAGTTTGGAATGGTTATTATGTAATTAAATACAAAGATGTATTTATAATTGTTTTTCAATTGAAGATGGATACATTAGACATATATGTATATATAAAGATGAAATTCAAATAGCTAAATTATTAAAGCCTAATGTAGTAATAGACGGGAAGGACGAATATAGAATTTATTTAATGGATGAATATAATTATTTAAGTGATTCTTTATCGCTATTTGAATTATATTTAGATAGAACCGAATATAATTCAAGTTATTTAAAAATTAATAGTAAGATTGTGAGTAAAGAAATCTCATATTCAAAAGTGAATAAATATTATAATCCAAATTGGGTAAAAAACAATATCAATGCAGAAGATTACTTTAATAAAATAAATCAAGAAGTCAACAAAACAAAAAATGAAATCATGAAAAGGTTTAAAACGCTAATGATAATGATGGGACTTGGATTTGGAATATGTATAATCATTACCATTTTATTGTTAATTATATTATTATAAATATGATATTTAGAAAAAATCAACTTATTGCAAACCAATAAGTTGATTTTTTTGTTATAAATTAACGTCTATATTAGGAATACTTACTGAAAGACTTACCTTCTTATCTCTGTATGAACACTTATATTGATAACTATTTTTATTGTTACCATCTAAGTTGTTATATAGCTTTGTTCTTTTAACATCAATATACTGTTGATTTCCTCCATAATTACTATCATATACTTCAAATTTAATATGATTATCATCGTTTATATCTATTAAAATTTTCTGTAAACATACTGTGTAATTATCATTTAAAACAATTAATGGTACTTCGCCTTTATTCATAATATCTACAATATAATTAAAGGCTTTATCAGGTTCGCTTTCAAGTGACAATCTTTCATCTCTATTTTTTAAGATGTCAAGCCTATAAATAGCATTTACAAACTCTTTATCTTCATCTTCAAGAGTACTTTTATCTTTTTCATTTTCATTATCTGAAAAATCATTATTTAAAATATAATTTTCATATTTTTTAAACCCTGAATTAGAATCTGAATAATCTAAATAGTAATATGAGAATCCATAATCATTCAAGTCTTTTTTATAATCTTTAGATATTTCAAGTACTCCATTATTTACAGATGTAGACATGAAATCTTTTGGAACACTTTTCATGAAAGATAAATTTTCTAAGTCATACTCATAAAGTAAAGAATATTTTGTATCCTTATCTACTTCGATTTCATAACCTGAAGCTTTTTCAGTTTCTCCAGTTTCTCTATTTTTTACAGATATACTACTCATTTTTGAAGGTAGTTTATTTTCAAAGTATAATTTTGAAAATAATGACATTCCATAAGTAGCTCCATAATTATTAGTCGTAGTTGAAAAGTTTTCTATAGGCATTCCATTCTTTTTAGACAAGAATTCATTATTTTTATATATTATACAATCATCATTTGAATCTTTATCAAAATCTACAAATCCATAGTTTATATCTGATGCTATAAGTTCAAACACATCTTCAAGGACTTCTGAACTTGATGCGTAATAATATTTTCCTCCTGTTTGGTTAGATATTTTTTCTAAAACCTCTGTATCAAGCTCATCTCCAAGTCCAATTGTAAACACCTTAACTCCTTTTAATTTAGCATCTGCTATAGCTCTTTCTGTTTTTTTCTCATCATATCCTGATACTCCAGTAGTATCTTTACCATCTGTAAGCAGAATAATATATTTTCTTGTATCATTATTTGTTGTATTAAATTGTTTTAGTCCTCCTTCAAGTGCATTTCCGATATACGTTCCTGTAAACTTTTCTGTTAATGTTTTTATACTATTTATTTTTTCTTTAACTTTTTCTTTATCATTTGTTAATGGACAAAGTTCTTCATACTCATATGTAAATTTGCCAGCTCCAAATTTATAATTACCTTTTAATTTATCAATTATTCTATTTGATAAATCTACTCTTTTAAACTGAGTATCATTTTCTTCACTTCCATCAACCATTTCTTGAGGGTACATTGAACCAGAATTATCTATAACAAACATTAACTCCGTTGAAACATTTTCTTTCATTTTTGAAGAGTCTGCTATAAAATACTTTCCTGAATCAGTTATACTCGCTGTTACTTTACTATTTGCAGTATCAACTTTAGAATTTTGTTTTACAAATTTATTAGAATCTATATCAAGTTTATATATTGATAACGAATTTTCATCTAAACCTTTGCTAGATACTATACTTTTATCATAATTAATTAATAGATTAGCTGTATTTATTGTACCATAAGTTTTTACACTATAGACTTTAGAAACTACAGCATCAACTTCATTTATAGTTTTTAAATCATACATATCAACTGTAGTATTAGTTATATTATCTGTTCCATTAATTTGAACTTCAGCCCCTATTTTTTCCAATTTTAAATCATAGTTTAGATTTCTTTCATCATCTTGAATTCCATCACTTTTACTTTCTTTCTCACTTGGATTTAATCCTAATACCGTCTCAGTTCCATCATTTACAATATCGCCATCTGTATCTAAGCTATTGGCATCTGTATTTGTTTTTTCATTTTCATAAGTATCACTTAATCCATCTTCATCAGTATCAATATATTTAATATTTTCGTTACTTTGTAATGTAAGATCTCCTAATTTATTAGTTAAAACTGTAACATTTTTAGCTTTTACTTTATTTCCCGCTGTAACTTTAATTGTGTATGTTCCCTCTTCTTTTGGAAGCTCCCAAATAACTTCACTTCCCTTTGTTGTATTTAATGATCCTGCTGACACTTGCCAATTAAGTTCAAATTTGTCTTCAGATTTATTTTTAGCTTGTGCCCCAATTTTTATTTCATTAGACATTGTTGCAATTATTCCTGAATCATCACCCGTGAATGATATTTTTATAGGGTTATATACTGCTGAAAAAATAACAAGTCCAATAATTAAAGCTGCTATACAACCAACAATAATTAAAATTATTTTTTTATAATCATCCCATATTTCTTGTATTATTTCCATAATTTCCTCCTACTTATTTGCAAGTAAAATATATGTATTTAAAACGTTATAATAGTTAAATCTACTTGCATTTTTGTCTACATATTTTTCATACTTATCGTCCTGAAATACATAAACCATTTTATCAGGAACAGAATTTACTTTTGAATCTACAGCAAATTCAATCAAGTTATCGTTTTCATTTTCATCTAAAATTTTTTTCAATTTAGAAACAAAATTTTCTCCCGAAGTGATATACTTTCCTTTTTTTATATAATAATTATATTTATCTGAATTTGCATGTGGTAAATTTTCCTCCTTATCAATAGTATTACTGCTCTTTATTTGTTCTGTTGTTATGTTAAAATACGAATGAATAATCTCTTCAGAATTATTTGTTTCGTTTTTCACAGATTTATTCGATGTAATATCAACATGATACCACTCGTCATCTAAATTTACCATATTCCATTCATGTGCCTGATCTTTAATATTTCCTGTGATAACTATATTTTTAATTCCAACTTTATCTAATGCTATCATTAATGTTTTAGATAATCCATCACATACAGCTTTATGTGATACTAAGCATCCATATATACTATGACATTCGTCAGGCACCTGGTTTATATCTGTATATTTATAATAAGTAGCAATTTTACATATTTGGTCATGCAAATATAATTCTGCATCAAATTTATCCATTGTTTTTGCTTCAGAAATAATTGGATTTAATATACTATTTATTTCTGCTATTTTTTTATTTAATTCAAGTTCATCTGAAATGTTATAATTAATTTCAATTTCTATCCTTTTTGAACTGACTAAATCAATAGTTGAGACTGTATATTCGTTATTTACGTAAAAAACCTCAGGATGGTCTAAAAAGAAATTTTCCATTGCTTTTTTTGCATCAGTCATAATATTATTATCATCAATATAATTATATTCTTTTACCTTTGCTTTTTTATTTAAGTTTTTTACAGCTATTGCTACTGCTTTATATATATTTTTTTGATTTTCATTTAATAAATTATAGTAAAAAGTAGAATTTTCAGGTTGCAGTTCATTAATCTTAATTTCACTAACATCCTCTGGTATTTCATAATCCCCTGTTACTTTATCATACACATCTTCAGCACTTATCACTATTTGATTTGCAAAGTTTTTATTTAATAAAATAAAAGCTGTAAACAAAATAAAAAGGAGTGTAACTATAATTGTAAATATTTTTTTAATCATATCTTCACCTACATTATATATTTTAATATATAATTAAAACAAATTCAATAATTTATCAAAATATATAACAAAAAGATGGACTTTTGTCCATCTTTTTGTTATTCAACTTCGTCAACCAATTCTTCATCTGGTATAATATATTTTTCAACTTTACTATTTTCTTCGTTCTTTATGCTTTCTAAAGATTCAACTTTAATATCATTGTAATCTACAACACCAGTTCCAGCTGGAATTAGACGACCAATTATAACATTTTCTTTTAATCCTTGTAATTTATCTACTTTTCCTTTAAGAGCTGCATCTGTAAGTACTCTTGCTGTTTCTTGGAATGAAGCAGCAGATAAGAATGAATCAGTTTGAAGTGCAACTTTTGTTATTCCAAGTAGAGTTTTTTTACCTTTCGCAAGTTTCTTTCCTTTTTCACTTGCAAGTTTGTTTTCAGAATTAAAGTCTGTCATATCAACTGTTGATCCTGTTATTAGATTAGTTTCACCTGAATCTTCAACAAATATTTTTCTTAACATTTGACGTCCAACAATCTCAATATGTTTATCATTAATATGAACACCTTGAGTTCTATATACTTTTTGAACTTCTTCAATTAAGTAATTTTCAACAGCTATATCGCCTTTTATACGAATAATATCATGTGGATCAAGAGAACCTTCTGTAATTCTGTCTCCAGCTTTTATTTTTTGTCCATTTGATACTGATATTCTCATTCCAAATGGTATTACATATCTTTCTGTATGTTTATCATCAGATGTAACTATTACTTCTTTATTAGTTGAATTATTTCCTATTGTTACAGTACCATCAATTTCAGTTACCATAGCAACACCTTTTGGTTTTCTTGCTTCAAATAATTCTTCAACACGAGGAAGACCTTGTGTAATATCTGAACCTGCAACACCACCACTATGAATTGTTCTCATTGTAAGCTGTGTACCTGGCTCACCTATTGATTGTGCAGCAATTATACCGACTGCTTCACCAGGAGTAATTGGCTCACCTGTTGCAAGGTTTTTACCATAACATTTACTACATACTCCTCTAACAGATTCACAAGTAAAGGCAGAACGTATTTTAACTTTTGTAATTCCATGTTTAGTAATATCTTCAACAATATCTGGAGTTACATATGTATTTCTTTCATATAATACATTTCCTTTTTCATCAAGAAGATCTTCTGCAAGATATCTTCCTTCAATTCTTTCTTCAAGTTTTTCTACTGGCTCTCCACTTTCCATAATTGCTTCAACTTCAAATCCATGATGTGTTCCACAATCATCTTCAGCAACAACAACATCTTGGTTAACATCAACAAGTCTTCTTGTCAAGTATCCAGAGTCAGCTGTTCTTAAAGCAGTATCAGCAAGACCTTTTCTAGCACCATGTGATGCAATAAAGAATTCAAGGACATCCAAACCTTCTTTAAAGTTTGATTTAATAGGTAACTCTATTGTTCTACCCATTGTATCTGCCATAAGTCCACGCATACCACCAAGCTGTCTTATCTGAGTTGGGTTACCTCTGGCACCAGTATTAGCCATCATTTGAAGTGGATTCATTATGTTTGGATTATTCATAATTTCACTTTGAATTTCATCTGTAGCATCAGACCAAATTTTAATAATTTCTTTATATCTTTCATCATTTGATATAAGTCCACGTTTATAATTTTTTAATACCTTTTCAGCCTCTTCTTCAGCTTTAGCAAGAATTTGTGGTTTGTTTTCTGGTATTTCTATATCTGATACTGATACTGTTACACCAGCTTTTGTTGAATATTTATATCCATACTTTTTAATATTATCAAGAACTATTGCAGTCTCTGTAATTCCATGTTTAGCAATACACTTATCAACAATTTGTCCAAGTTGTTTTTTCTTAGCTTCGAAATCTATTTCAAGTTTTAGAAGATTTTCTTTTTTAGATCTATCAACAAAACCAATGTCTTGTGGAATAAAGCTATTGAATATTAATCTTCCTACTGTTGCCTCTATAATTCCAGTATGAACTTTTCCATCAATTTCTTTTGATACCCTTACTCTTATTGGTGCATGAATTCCAACAACACCTTGATCATAAGCCATAAGTGCCTCATCCATATTTGAAAAGACTTTTCCTTCGCCTTTTTCTCCTTCTAATTTTACTGTAAGATAGAAACTTCCAAGTATCATATCCATTGATGGAATAGTTACTGGTTTACCATCTTGTAATTTTAAAAGATTATTTGAAGCAAGCATTAGCATTTTTGCTTCTGCAACAGCCTCAGGAGAAAGTGGAACATGAACAGCCATTTGGTCACCATCAAAGTCAGCATTAAATGCTGTACATACTAATGGATGAAGTTTTATAGCTCTACCATCAACAAGTACTGGTTCAAAAGCTTGAATACCAAGTCTATGAAGTGTAGGTGCACGGTTTAGCATTACTGGTCTATTTTTTATAACATCTTCAAGTACATCCCAAACCTCAACTGCAGTTCTCTCAACCATTCTCTTTGCATTTTTTATATTAAATGCCATTCCTCTTTTTACTAGTTCCTTCATAACAAAAGGTTTGAATAGCTCTAAAGCCATTTCTCTTGGAAGACCACATTGATAAATTTTAAGTTCAGGTCCAACAACAATAACAGAACGTCCTGAGTAGTCAACCCTTTTTCCAAGTAAGTTTTGTCTAAATCTTCCCTGTTTTCCTTTCAACATATCTGTTAATGATTTAAGTGCTCTTCCACCTGCACCAGTAATTGGTTTGCCACGTCTTCCATTGTCAATTAAAGCATCAACTGCTTCTTGTAACATTCTTTTTTCATTTCTAACGATTATATCAGGTGCTTCTAATTCTAGTAATCTTTTTAATCTGTTATTTCTGTTTATAACTCTTCTGTATAAATCATTTAAGTCAGATGTAGCAAATCTTCCACCATCTAATTGAACCATAGGACGAAGATCAGGAGGTATTACTGGTAATACTTCTAATATCATCCACTCAGGTTTATTTCCTGATTCTAAAAACGCTTCAACTGTTTCTAATCTTTTTATAATCTTAGCTCTTTTAGCTCCAGTAGCTTTTTCAAGCTCTTTCTTTAATTCACCTTGTAGTTTTTTAAGATCAATTTTGGAAAGCAATTCTCTAATTGCTTCTGCACCCATTCCAACTCTAAAAGAACCATAACCATATTTTTCTTCAGCTTCTCTATATTCTCTTTCACTTATTATATCGCATACTTTGAATCCAGTATCTTTTGGATCTAATACAATATATGAAGCAAAGTATATTACTTTTTCTAAGGCCTTTGGAGAAATATCAAGAAGAAGTCCCATTCTTCCTGGTATTCCTTTGAAGAACCATATATGAGATACAGGGCATGCAAGCTCTATGTGTCCTAATCTTTCACGTCTAACCTTTTTCTTTGTAACTTCAACGCCACATCTATCACATATTATACCTTTATATCTTACTTTTTTATATTTTCCACAGTAACATTCCCAATCCTTAGTTGGTCCAAAAATTTTCTCGCAGAATAAGCCATCTCTTTCAGGTTTAAGTGTTCTATAATTTATAGTTTCAGGTTTTTTTACTTCCCCTTTTGACCATTCTCTGATTTTTTCAGGGGATGCAAGAGCTATACTTAATCTATCAAAATTATCCATATCTTGCATGTTACATATTCCTCCTTATACCATTATTCTATTTCTGGTAAATCTTCTTCGTTAAATTCCTCAAGTTCATCAACTTTTTCATCTAAGTTTTCGTCTCCATTTTCCAAGCTCATTCCAGACAAATCCGAATCTGACATTTTATGTCCATCTTCAAGTGGTTCACCAATAAGCTCTGGATCTATACCATCAGGATCGTCTTCCATTGATTCCTTAAGTTCTAACTCTTCCTCTTCTTTATACATTTTCAAATCTAAAGCTAAACTTTGAAGTTCTTTAGTTAAAACTCTGAACGATTCTGGTATTCCAGGTTTTGGAATACTTTCACCCTTAACGATCGCTTCGTATGTTTTTAATCTTCCAACTACATCGTCAGATTTTACAGTTAACATTTCTTGAAGAGTATATGATGCACCATATGCTTCAAGTGCCCAAACTTCCATTTCACCAAATCTCTGTCCACCAAATTGTGCTTTACCACCTAATGGTTGTTGAGTTACTAGCGAATATGGTCCAATAGAACGAGCATGTATTTTATCATCAACTAAGTGATATAGTTTTAGCATATACATGTATCCAACTGTAATCTTAGCATCAAATGGTTCACCAGTTCTTCCGTCATATACAGTTAATTTACCTGTTGGATCTAGACCTTTATCTTTATATAATTTTTCAATGTCAACTTCTTTTGCGCCATCAAATACTGGAGTCGCAACTTTCCATCCATACATTTTAGCAATATATCCTAAATGAGTTTCTAGTAACTGTCCAACATTCATACGAGAAGGTAGTCCTAGAGGGTTAAGAACAATTTGAAGTGGTGTTCCATCTGGTAAATATGGCATATCTTCTCTTGGAAGAATACGTGATATAACACCTTTATTACCATGACGACCAGATATTTTATCACCAACAGATATTTTTCTTTTTTGTGCTATATATATTCTTACAACCTTGTTAACACCAGTAGCAAGCTCATCACAATTATCTCTTGTAAATATTTTTACATCAACAATTGTTCCTTCTTCTCCATGTGGAACTCTAAGAGATGTATCTCTTACTTCTCTTGCTTTTTCACCAAAAATAGCTCGTAAAAGTTTTTCTTCCGCTGTAAGTTCTGTTTCACCTTTTGGAGTAACTTTACCAACCAATATATCTCCAGGTCTTACAACTGCTCCTATACGTATAATACCATTTTCATCTAAGTCTTTAAGAGCATCATCACCTACATTTGGTACTTCTCTTGTAATTTCTTCTGGTCCAAGTTTTGTATCACGTGCTTCACAATCATAATCTTCAATATGAATTGTAGTTAAAACATCATCTTTAACTAAATCTTCAGATATTAAGATGGCATCTTCATAGTTGTATCCTTCCCATGTCATAAATCCAACTAATATATTTTTACCTAATGCAAGCTCACCATTTTGAGTAGATGGTCCGTCAGCAATTACATCACCTTTTTTAACAGCCTCACCTTTTACAACTATTGGTTTTTGGTTTATACAAGTACCTTGGTTTGATCTTTTATATTTTATTAAATGGTATTCATCTTTACCTTTTTTAGTTTTAATTATTATCTTATTTGCATCAACATAATCAACAACACCATCATTATGTGCTATTATTACTATACCTGAATCTATTGCAGCTTTATATTCAATTCCTGTTCCTACGATTGGACTTTCAGATCTTATAAGAGGAACAGCCTGACGTTGCATGTTAGAACCCATAAGAGCACGTTTTGCATCATCATTTTCTAGGAAAGGTATCATTGCTGTAGATACTGATACTAATTGTTTTGGAGAAACATCCATTAAATCAACTTTATCTTTATCCATTTCAAGTATTTGATCTTGATATCTAACCTTAACTCTCTTATTCAAGAAATGATTTTCTTCATCTAAAGGTTCATTTGCTTGAGCAACAATGTAATTATCTTCTTCATCTGCAGTAAGATATACTACTTCATCTGTTATAACTCCATTTTCTTTGTCTATGACTCTATATGGAGATTCTATAAATCCATATCTATTTATTTTTGCAAATGTAGAAAGTGAAGAAATAAGTCCAATATTTGGTCCTTCTGGAGATTCTATAGGACATAATCTTCCATAGTGAGTATGATGTACGTCACGAACCTCAAATCCAGCTCTATCCCTTGTAAGTCCTCCAGGTCCAAGAGCTGATATTCTTCTTTTATGTGTAAGTTCTGCAAGTGGATTAATTTGATCCATGAACTGAGATAATTGCGAACTTCCAAAGAATTCTCTAAGTGATCCAACTACCGGTTTTATATTTATTAATGTTTGAGGAGTTGCAGCATCTAAATCCTGTGTTGCCATTCTTTCACGAACAACTCTTTCAAGTCTTGCAAGTCCAATTCTAAATTGGTTTTGAATTAATTCACCAACACATCTAACACGTCTATTTCCAAGATGATCTATATCATCAGTCATACCCATTCCAAATCTAAAATTAACAAAATAATTTATTGAAGCTATAATATCATCTAAAGTTGCATGTTTTACAACTAATTTTTCTCTATTTAATCTAATTTTCTTTCTTAATTCTTTTTCATCAACATCGCCAATTTTTTCAAGCAATTCTTTTAAAGCAGGAAGATAAACTTCCTCTTTAATTACTTGTTTGTCTATATCCATTCCAAGATATTTGGAAATATCTACAGTATTATTTCCTATAACTTTAACTTTTTTGCCTTCTTTTTCAACATAAACAACATTGATACCAGATTGCTTTATATCTTCAGCTATTTCCTTTGTAAATACTTCTCCTTTTTTTATAAGAAGTTCTCCTGTTTCTGTATTTACAACATCTTCAGCTGCTACTTCATTTACAATTCTATTTGCTATACTTAGCTTTTTATTATACTTATATCTTCCTACTCTTTCTAGACTATATCTTCTATCATCATACAATAATCCATAAAGTAGTGATTTTGCAGCATCAACATGTAAAGGTTCCCCTGGTCTAATTTTCTTATATATTTCAAGTAATGCTTCATCCATAGTCTTAGCAGGATCTTTATATATAACTTGATTTATCAAATCGTCTTCAAACAAATCCATAATTTGTTCATCAGACTCAATACCAAGTGCCCTTATAAGTGTAGTAAGTGGAACTTTTCTAGTTCTATCAACTCTTACATATAACATATCTGTAGAGTCTGATTCCATTTCAATCCATGTACCACGATTAGGCATAATAGTTCCTTCGTATAAAAATTTACCTGTTTTATCTCTTGATGATGAAAAATAAACACCAGGTGAACGAACTAATTGAGATATAATAACTCTTTCTGCTCCATTTATAATAAATGTACCTTTTTCTGTCATTAAAGGTAAATCGCCAAAGAAAATTTCTTGTTCTTTTATCTCACCAGTTTCTTTGTTTATCAAACGAACTTGTACTTGTAATCTTGAACAATAACTTGTATTTCTTTCATTTGCTTCCTCAATTGTATACTTTGTTTCATCTTCCAATCTATAATCAACAAATTCTAATAATAGATTTCCAGAAAAATCTGTTATTGGAGATGCATCTGAAAGTACATCTTTAAGTCCTGATTTCAAAAACCACTCATAAGATTGTTTTTGAATATCAATTAAATCAGGCATTTCAATTACCTCTTTAATGTTTGAAAAACTCATTCTAGTTGCTTTTCCATTTTTTACTTCATGAACCATTTTTATACCCCCAAAAAACATATTAAAAAAGACGACAAAAAGCCAAATTAGTTTACATAATTTGAAAAACTAATTTGATTCTTATACTATTTTATTAACTTATTTTTTTACATTTTACCACTATTTCAACCACCTTTTGAATTTGAGTTTACATAGTATTTTGCTTTTGAAACAATTTATAATATTATAACATATGTCTTAAAACAAGTCAATAGCTTTTTGTCTTTTTTATAAAGACTTTAAAAATTCAAAAATTGAATATTGAGTATTATATATACACAAATAATAAAATATCAAAAATAATATAATCATAAATACCAAGCATGCAACTATTGTTCTACTCGCAATCAGTTTTGATTCATCAGTATTATCAATTTTCATAAATATAATTCTTAAAATTAAACTTGTAATCAATATAACTCCTAACAAGCCAAAACAAATAACAGTAGTTTTTATTAAATTATCCATAGTTACAGTTGTAATACTTAATATTCCATCAGTTCTTAAAAACTTAATTATAAAAATTACTAAAGATACAATAAACGAAATAATACTTAAAATTTCTAAAATCAATGTTATCTTTTTAAAATCAATTTTTTTCATATTATAATGCCCCTTCTTTTAACCTATCTGCCTTATCTGCCGCTGCAAGAGCATCTATCATTTCATCTAAATTACCATTTAAAAAACTCTCTAATTGATAAATTGTAAAATTAATTCTATGATCAGTTACCCTACTTTGAGGATAGTTATATGTCCTTATTTTTTCACTTCTTGCACCGCTTCCAACTTGAAGTCTTCTTTTGTTTGTAAGTTCTTTGTTTTGTTTTTCTTGTTCTATTTCATATAATTTTGATCTAAGCATTTTCATTGCAGTTTCTCTATTTTGAAGTTGTGACCTTTCACTTTGGCAAGCAACAACAACACCAGTTGGTATATGTGTTATACGTATTGCTGATGAAGTTTTATTTACATGTTGGCCACCTGCTCCACTTGCTCTATATGTATCTATTCTTAAATCATTTTGATTTATCTCAATTTCTACATCTTCAACTTCTGGTAGTACTGCAACCGTAACTGTAGAAGTATGAATTCTTCCACTTGCCTCTGTTTCAGGAACACGTTGAACTCTATGTACTCCACTCTCAAATTTTAATTTACTATAAGCACCTTTTCCTTTTATCATAAATGAAACTTCTTTAAGTCCACCTATACCTGTTTCATTTATATCAATTACTTCAACTTGCCAGTGTTTTAAATCAGCATACATTGTATACATTCTATATAAGTTATATGCAAACAAAGCAGCTTCTTCACCACCAGCTCCTCCTCTTATTTCAATAATAACATTGCTATCATCATTTTCGTCCTTTGGAATTAACAAAAATTTCAACTCTTCCTCTATATTTTCAAGTTTTTGTTTTGAAGAATAAAATTCTTCTTCAGCAAATTCTTTCATTTCTTTATCGTTCATAAGTTCTTTTGCTTCATCCATATTTTCTTTTACTTTTTTATATTCTCTATACTTTGCAACAACATCTGTTAAATTTGAGTGTTCCTTCATATACTTTTTAAAAAGTGATTGATTAGATATTATATCAGGATCAGATATTTTTTCAGTTAAATCAACGTACTTTTTTTCAATTTCTTCAAGTTTATCAAACATAAATTACATCCTCTCTTCTTTTACTGGTATATTTTAACACATTTTTAGCACTCTTGCAATACATAAATAAATAAAAAGGTCCAAAATATACATTTCGACCTTTTTATTACTTATTTCAAATCTTCATCTTCATTTAAAATTTTTAATTGTGCTTCAAGCATAGAACTTACTCTTATACGATAAATTTGCATTTGTTTTTTCTTATCTTCTAATAGTTCTTCTTTTCTTCTTATTTCATTGTTAAGCTCTTCAATATGCCTTCTTGCATCCGCTTCTGCTTCCTGTTTTATAGTTTCAGCTTCTCTTTTTGCAACTTCTTTCATATTGTCAGCAGTTGATTGAGCATTTTCAATAGTTTTATTAATACCTTCTTCTACTGATTTATAATAAGAAATTGATTCTTGCATAGCATTAAACTTGTCCTTTATTTCTGCATTTTCTTTATATAATGCTTCATAATCTGCAAGTAACTGTTCAAGAAAATCTTCTACATCATCAATATCATAGCCTTTCATTTTAGATTTTTTAAAAACTTTGTTTTCAATATCATTTGGTGTTAACATATATATAACCTCCTTTTTTAATAAAAAGCAGACCAAATTTAGCCTGCTTTAAGTAAAGTCTACTTAAGCCAAGAAAAAGACATTTTCTGCTTGTATTGGCTTTTTTCAACATCATTTTGTATTTCAACATCTTTTGGTGTTAGTAAATAAATAAGATTTGACACTTTTTGGATTGTACCTTCAACCATAAAAGTAGCTCCTCCTAAGAAATCTAATATTCTTATTGCATCTTCTTTTCCAACGTTTTCTAGATTAATAATTACAGATTTTCTTAATTTTAAATACTCTCCTATTTCCTCAACATCAGCATAGCATGTTGGTTGAGTTATAACCATTTTAGATGATGATACGGCTGTATTCATAGGTATAACTTTAGTTTGATTATTACTTTTAGAATATGGATTTGAAGATTCAATATCTCTAAAACTTCTTCTTGCTTTTGGAACTTCCCTATTTTCTACCTCATCTTGTTCTTCTTCATCATAGCAATCTACTTCATCATCATATTCGTTATCTTCATCATTTTCTCCTATTCCCATCATACGCATAAACTTATTTACTATTGCAGCACTCATATCATTAACCCCCTACGATAAAATCATATTTACATTATCTAATAAAAATAAAAATAAGTCAATAGTTTTTTCATATTTTTTGCTTTTTATGTAATATTTTTTGTTTTTTAGTTAAAAAATTGCATTGGATTTACAGCACTTCCATAAGAACTACTCTTCCTTACTTCAAAATGCAAGTGAGGTCCTGTTGAATTTCCTGTGCTAGCTGTGTATGCAATTAATTGACCTTTACTTACAGATTGCCCTGCTGATACAACTTTTTTATATTGCAAATGTCCATATAAAGTATAATAATCTCCATGGTCTATCATAACATAATTTCCATAACCATCTCTGTATGAGCCATCATAATTACCTGTTAAATAATACTTAGAAACTACAACTTCCCCCGCTGCTGCTGCATATACAGGAGTACCAACTGGAACACCTATATCAATTCCATCATGTCTTGTACCATCAGAGTATTTTGGAAATGTAGCAGTAATTCTATTCTTACCATATCCTTTTAATGGCCAATCAAATTTTCCATTAGAAGCTACAATTGATGATGATCCATCAGATCTTGATTTTGATTCAGATTTCTTTTTTTCTCTGGCAGCTATTTCAGCTGCAATTTGATTATTTAAATCTTCAGCTTCTTTATTTAAAACAGTATTTACAGCTTGTAATTTTTCTTTAGATTTATTTAATTCATTAACTTTAGCTTGTTTTTGTGATTTTGCATCATTAAGCGTTTTAGTTGCCTTTTCAACATCATATTTTAGTTGATCAAGTTGAACCTTTTGAACTTCAATGTCACTTTTTACATTATCAATATATTCCTTTTCCCCATCTATATTATTTACCATTGATTTATCATACTCAACTACACTTTGATATACATTTAATTTAGAGAAGAAATCTGTTATACCTTTAGATTCAAAAAGTATATCTATTACATTTGGCATGCCATTTTCATATATTGATCTAAGTCTTACAGCATACAAATCTTCTGCACTACTGTATCTTTGAGATGAATTTTGTAAATCATTTTCATATTCTCCAATCTTTTTATTTACGGCATCAACCTTATCCTCAAGATTTGATAAGTTATTCGTATATTCAGATATTTTTTTATTTAGTTCATCTACCTGCTTTAAGTACTCCGTTGCTTCACTTTCTGTACTAGATATTTTTTTATTATTGGTTGTTATTTGATTTTGAATATTTTGTTTCTTTTGTTGCGCATCAGATAAAGAGTCAGCACTTATACAATTAATACTTGTCCACATTAATATTGTGGCAGATGAAGCTGCCATAATTTTTTTTAAATTTTTACCGTACATTTTCATTACTCTCCCCCCTTTTCTATTATCTATAATCAAAGCTAAGTGATGGATACTGTACTAATGGATCTGTTATCTTTCCATTTATTCTCATTTCAAAATGTAAATGCGGTCCTGTTGAGTTACCGGTACTTCCAACATAAGCAATCGTTTGTCCTTTAGTTACTTTATCTCCTTTTTGAACAGCTAAAGCACTTGCATGTCCATAAAGAGTTATATAATTATTTCCATCTTGCGTACATTTTCCATGATCTATCATAACATAATTTCCATAGCCTCCAGCATTGTAACCTGCAACTATTACTGTTCCAGATTCTGCAGCAACTATTGGTTTACCAAATATATTTGCACCAGCAATATCACATCCTGTATGGGCACTTCCATTTGGATTAACTAAATAATAAACAAAACCAAAAGTTGTTGTTATTGTGTTATACCCAGGTGCTGGCCAAGCAAAATTACCTCCTGTAAATTCTGTAGCTGCTCCTGTACCTCCTTGATTATTATTTGGATTTAAAGATGCTCTGTACGCTTTTTCTATTTCATCATCTATTTTCTTTAATGCATCTTCTCTTTGCTTTGCTAATTCTTCCGAATTTGATTTTAATTCACTTTGTGAATTTTGTAATCCATTTACAACTTTTTGTTTTTCTTCTAATGTTTTATTTAACAATTCTATCTTTTTATTAACATCACTTTCAAGTTGCGATATGTCCATTTTTTGTCTTTCTACATTTCTTTTAACATAGTTTATATAGTTCTTTTTACCTTTTGCGTTTGTTACAATATCTTTATTATACTCTAAAACATTTTGGTATGTATTCATTTTTGTAATAAAATCAATTACATTCTTTGATGAAGCTAAAAACTCAAAAATGCTTGGGAAACCATTTTCATATACTGTTCTTAACATATCTTCATATGTTTTTTCAACCCTATCATATAATTTTGTAGAATCTGCTAAAGCTTCTTGATTTTCCTCTAAACTTTTATTCAAGTTGTCTTTTTTGTTTTGAAGATCAGCCAGATCAGATGTTGCTTCCATCATTTTTTCATCTAGATCTGCAATCTCATAGTTATACTCCGCTATATCCTTTTGTATTCCAGTTAATTTACTAGCATTTTCTTTTTCCTTTTCTTTAACCTCTTGTAATTCTTTATTATATTTTGATAAAGTACTTTCCGCATTTATATTACTTAATGTTGTTAAGAAACAGCTAAATAATGAAACAATTAAAACACTTCTTATGATCTTTCTTTTTTGCATTACTCTCTCCTATGCTTTTAGATACTTCTTTATTGATATACTACTTCCAAGTATTCCAATAAATAGTCCTAAAACTATATATATTGCAAGTATCATCCACCATAATGATGTGTATGGTATAAATCCAAAAACACCTAAAGATGATCCTACTTTTGGAATTCTTGCGTATATAACTACATAGGCAATTGATATTAGCATAAATGAAATTAATGCTGATACAATTCCCATTATTGCTCCTTCTATGACAAATGGTTTCTTTATAAATTTATTTGTTGCTCCAATATATCTCATAATAAATATTTCACGTTTATTTGAATATACTGCAAGTTTTATTGTATTTGAAATTATAAATATACTAACTACAAGTAAAACAACACCTATTCCAAGTAAAAATATATTTGCTATTTTTGATATTGAAATTACTGCATTTATAGTAGATGAATTATATTTAACTTTATAAATTCCATCAATTTTCTCTATTTGAGATTTAATATTATCTGCTTTTTCTATATCTGCAAATTTAACAACATATGATGCTGGAAATATTTGGACTTTATCCAAACCTTCTAAAAAATATTCCTGATCTTTAAATACATTTTTTGCATCTTCATAAGCTTCGTCCTTACTTATATAACGTATTTCGCCAACACCATCAATTTTTTTTATTGCATCTTTTATATATTCTATATCAGCATCTGTTGCTGTATCTTCAATAAAAGCTTGTATTCCTTGTTCAACTTTTACTGTTTCAACATTTTTGTTAACATTTGTAAACAGTATCATAAAAATCCCAAGAACTAACATTGTGGCACAAATTATAAGCATAGTTGAAAATGTTTTTGAACCATGTTTTTTTAAGTTTTCATACCCTTCTTTAATTAAATATGTATTTGTTGTCATCTTTAGTATCCTCCCTTCATGTCATCTTTTACGATTCTTCCATGGTCAAGGGCAATTACTCTTTTCCCCATTCTATCTACTATATCCTTTGCATGCGTTACTACAAGTACTGTTGTTCCTCTAGCATTTATCTCGTTTAACGTTTTAAAAATATCTCCTGCAGTAGCTGGGTCCAAATTTCCTGTTGGTTCATCTGCAATTATAATTGGTGGCTTTGTTGCCATAGCACGTGCTAAAGCAACACGTTGTTGTTCACCACCAGATAATTGATTTGGATATGCATTTTCCTTACCTGTTAATCCTACCATTTCAAGTACAGCTTTTTTTTGAGTTTTTATTTCTCTTTCAGATGATTCAATAACTCTTAAAGCAAATTCTATATTTTCAGCTACAGTTCTATCATATAATAATCTAAAATCTTGGAATACAAATCCTATCTTTCTTCTAAGATATGGTACCTCTTTTGGTTTAAGTTCACTAACATTACTTCCGTCAATTATAACTTTTCCTGAAGATACATCTTCCTCTCTTATCATTAGCTTCAAAAATGTTGATTTCCCTGAACCAGATGGCCCAACCAAGAAAACAAATTCTCCTTTATTTATCTTGATATTAATATTATCTAGAGCTTTTACTCCGTGATTATATTCTTTATTAACATTTATAAACTCTATCATATGTTTTTTCCTTTCATATTCAACCCATATAATAATACTATTATACCCTTAAAATCATATCATAAAACATAATTTTTGTCTACATTTTTTTACTATTTTTGCATTTCTTTTAATATTAACCTAATTATATCTTCAACCTTTTCATCAGATATATTTATTCTTTCTATTACACCAGTTATTTCACGTTTTGAATATCCTAAAACCTCCAAAGCAGTTATAGCTTCATTAATATTTTTAGCATTTTTTACCTTTATATTTTCTTTTTCTGTTATATTAGTTAAATCCTCTTTTTGAACTTTGTCTTTTAGTTCAAAAATTATTTTTTGTGCCATCTTTGGGCCAATTCCAGGAATAGATTTTAATACAATAATATTTTCTGTTGCAATTGCTACGCACATTTCCTTTGGTGTGATATTAGATATTATGCCAAGAGCCATCTTTGGACCAACCCCACTAACATTTATTAATTTTTTAAAAAAGTTTAAATTATTACTTGATTTAAATCCAAAAAGTTTCATATCATCTTCTCTTACATGTAAATATGTATATATTTTTATTTTATTTTTTTCTTCCTTTAAACTTAATATCTCACTTTCAGGCATATATATTTCATAGCCTATGTCATTTACATCTAAAATTATTCTATCTTCAAATATTTCTTCTATATTTCCTTTAAAATGTGAATACATAAAAACACCTCTTTCGTATATATTTTATACAAAAGAGATATTTTTGTCAATTATATTTTATTTCAACATTGCTTGCTAAATCATAAATATTAGAATAATCACCATTTTTTAATTTATTGATTACATCATTATAATTATCATTTGTAAATTCTGTTAATTTTACAATTATTTCATTATTTTTTTTAGTTCTATCAATATAATAATATTTGTTATAAAACTTACAATTATTTTGTTCTACAATTGTAACCATCGTAAAAATAAGACCAAAACACGCAAAAAGATAAATTAAAATATCTATAAACTCCATAATTATCACCTATTTTATTATATTAATTTTATAAAAAAACGTTATAATGCATTTATATTATTTTTAGATAGGTTTAGCATATATTTCTTTACCATTTTGTGTTTTTATAGCTAACCATCCTGTTTTACCATTATATACAGTTTTTCCCCAATACCAATTATTTCCATTATAAAATTCACTTACATCAACTTCAGTATTGTATGGAATAGCCGTAATTTTTGCTGAATTTGTTGAGTAACTATTTCTTAAATTAATTCCTAACTTTGTTATAATTTTATATCTATTAGTATTTGAATTGCCACTTCCTGTTCCAATTCTATAATTAGCGCTATCAATTGTTGTATAAGTATTTGGAACACCCATATATGATGCTGAATTTAAAATTTTAATTAATTTACCATTGTTATTATATTCTCTTATTTCAACATGAGTATGAGGACCAGTAGAAAATCCTGTACTTCCCATTGTACCAACAATAGTAGCATTATTTACTTTTTGTCCTGCAGTAACATTTATACCATTTAAATGTGCAAGAAAAACCTTCTTAAAACCACTTTGTGTTTCATCAAACTTTATTGAAACATATTGTCCAAATCCTTGCTTTTTGTTATTTACATTTTCCCAACCGGCATAACTTACAACACCATGACAAATAGCATATACATTCTTGTTATTCATACCAACCATATCTATACCCTGATGATATCCACTTTTATAATTATTATCTTTTACACCATAAGGATATGTTATTTTAATTTTACCTTCAAAAGGTAATTTTGTAATATAACTCATTTTTCAATATCCTCCATTTCTGCGAAATCATCCATTTTTTCTATTTCACCATCCATGATTTATCAATCCTTTCTAATTATTTTTGTTTCGTTCTTCATTTTCATTTTTTTGGTACTGTGTTCCAAAGTAAAAAGCAATTATTGTAGTATATATAGTTAAAAATTGTTCTTGTATTTGCCCTTTTAAAGCCATTAAACAAAATACAATTGTTAGAGATATTGTAACAATTGATTTAACGTCAATTAATTTTTTTATTTTATCTAACATTTATCTTTTCTCTCCTCTAATTTAACAATTTTGATTTCTTGTTCTTGATTTTTATCTTTTACAGCTTGTAAATCTTGTTTTATTTGATTAATATCACTGCCCATAGTTTTTATACTGCTTGTAAGAGAAGTAATAGAGCTATTAAGTTTTATAATTGGAGTTATAACTGCTATAAAACTGGCTAAAAAACCTATTACAATTATAATTATATTATCTATTTTTATCCCTCCAAACTGCTTTATTTTTTACATAGCACATAAATACATACATAATTCCTTTATATATATTATGAATATAGATTATATAATGTGAAAAAACGAGCCCAACAAGAAAAGTTGGACTCGTATAAAAAAAAGAGAGGTATTACCTCCCTTGATATGGCTCCTTTACGTAGGACGTATTCGAAAAAAATAACGCAAAAAAGTTACTTATTTCCGTTTCAAATGTAGTTATAGCAATATTTTACAAGAATGTATACACAAATCGGTGTTTTTGTTCTATAACTATATTTTTAATTTAACATAAAATTTGGGGGTTGGCAATACATATCAACAATTTTTTATCATTTTATTTTACTAAATTTAAATCTCCATTTATAACTATTGGAGAAAAACCTGATATTTCATCATATAGCATTCCTTCTGGAATATCATTATACAAGTAAATTTTCTTATTTTTCATAAAAGCTTCATATATTTCAATAAATGTAGCTCCTCCAATATAGTTTTTCTTTCCATTTTTATCAAAATTTAATGTTAATACTGCGTCCATTGTTGCAATTCTTTCTTCACTCATTCTAAACATTCTTGCTTTAAATTCTGCATGTTCTTTTTGCCCTAAATCCCAGCTTTTCTTTTCAGCATCTGGCTCATAATAAGAGTTTGGTAATTCCACTATATGTCCCATTTCTTCTAATTTTTGTTTTATTGGTTCTATGTCCTTATAAAATGCTTTACTACAAATAATTAATATTTTCATTTTTAATAACCTCCATCAACTTTTATTATTTCATCATTTATAAAATCTGCATCATTACTAGCTAAAAATGTAACTACTTTCGCTATTTCACTTGGTTCTGCAAATCTTTTTTTATAAATTCTATTAGTTTCTTCTTCAACTAATTCTTTACGCAAATCTTTATTCATATCTGTATTTACCCAACCTGGTGCAACACAATTTACATTTATATATGGTGCAAATTGAATTGCTAAATTATGAGTTAAATTAATTAAGCCTGCTTTTGAAGCATCATAATCTATACTTGTTGGAAAAAATGCATCTATTCCATTAGTACTAGATATATTTATTATTTTACCACTTTTACTTTTTAACATTTCTTTTCAAACATATTTACTTACAATAAATGGTGCAATTAAATTTACATTTAGAGTTTTTTTCCAATCTTCTACAGTTCTATCTTCAAATTCTTTATCAATAGCAATACCAGCATTATTTACCAGTACATCTATCTTTCCAAATTCATTTATAATATTTCTTATCATATCTTTAACTTCATTCTCGTTTGAAACATCTGCCTTAATACATAGTGCTTTTATTTCATATTCTTTTTCTAGCTCCTGTTTCAAATTTTCCGCTTCTTCATTTTCTTTTATATAATTTATAACAATATTATACCCTTTTTTAGCGAAATCTTCTACTATTGCTTTACCTATTCCTCTTGAGCTACCAGTAACTAATGCAACCTTGTTCATTCTTTTCCTCAAATATAATTATTTATTTTATTTTTTATATTCTCTATAATACTATCCAATTTGCTTTTTTTATACATTTTTTCTATACTATCTATTTCTAATATATCTCCACTTGTGAAATTATAAAGATATTCAAAATCAAAATATAAGAACTCTATGGGGCTCTACATAAGCTAAATTGGTATGCTAAATAATTCTTAGACAACAATTTATTATTTGTGGCTGTTTCTTTCCTTTAAATTTTAAACGGCACGCCCATTCGATTTTAGAGAGTAATTCTTTACTCATATTGATTTCTTTTTTTGTTATTTGTAACATAATACCACAAAAACCTCCTTTTTTCAATATTTTTGGTCAAAAAAAGACCGTTTCTTTTGAAACGGTTTCAGTTTTTGTGTTCATCAAAATTTTTGTAATCTTGAAATTAAGTTATACCAAGACTTTCAAAAAGTTCGACGAAAAATCTTTATGGCTCCCACTGTAGGGCTCGAACCTACGACCCTGCGGTTAACAGCCGCATGCTCTACCGACTGAGCTAAGTGGGATTATATAAAAAAATTGGCAACCCCATATTTTCCCCTAGATTCTCACCTAAAGTATCTTCTGCATCATAGGGCTTAACTTCTGTGTTCGGTATGGGAACAGGTGTACCCCCTATTTCATCGTTGCCAATATCTTTGTAGTGTACCTTAGCACACTCAAAAATACATAATGTAAAAGTCTTCTCAAACTCCCTCAGCTAGAAAATCCTTCCTTCTTTTCTTGGTCAAGCCCTCGACCTATTAGTACTGGTCCGCTTAATATATTACTATACTTACACTTCCAGCCTATCAACCAAGTAGTCTTCTTGGGGTCTTACTGACTTTCGCCATGAGATATCTAATCTTGAGGTGGGCTTCACACTTATATGCTTTCAGCGTTTATCCCATCGGAACTTGGCTACCCAGCTATGCATCTGGTGATACAACTGGTGCACCATCGGTTCCTTCACCCCGGTCCTCTCGTACTAGGGGCAACTCCTCTCAAATATCTTACGCCTGTGATAGA